>JAPLTR010000555.1 GCA_026398065.1 Verrucomicrobiota bacterium
GCCGGGGCCAGGTCAAGCTGGTTCAGGGCCGCCAGCGCGTCGTCGTCCAGGTTGTTGCGCAGAAACTCGGCCCCGAGGTTCACTGCGTCGTCAATGGACATGACCTCCTGGGCGCGCGCAGGCAGGGCACCGAGGCCCAGCAAAACGGCCCAAAAATGGCGGCGGCGAAAGGTCATGCGGCTCAGCGGAAGAAGCGCTGGAGATCCTCGGTCGTGAACGGGGTGGGGTGGGCGGGACCGACCGTGATCTCGACCGACTGTTTCGCGGAACGGCGGATGACGATGGTGCGAACTTGCGCCGCCTCGCCGGTGACACCGATCTCTGCGATGGCGCGGCGGAGTTCCGCCGTGTGCGGGACGAGAGTGAGCATCCAGTTATCGCCCATGCGCCGGCCGGAGAGTTCGAAGGTGAGCGCGAGCGCGGCGAGGTCGAGGCGCAGCACCTGCACCAGGGCGAGATTGCCGGTGCTGACGCGCGGATCGGACGGCGCGACGGACTCGCCGCCGGCCTCGCGGATGAGCATGCCGCGGTCGTCAAGAATGACTGTGCGCCGCTCGGGCACCAGGTAGTCGAGGCTCAGGCCGCGGGCGGGCGCGACGCGGGAGACCCCGCTGAGTTCGAGCGGGGTTTTGCGAAACGGAAAGAAGCGTTTCTCGGCAAAATCCGCGGTCGAGTCCGACAGGCGTGCGAACGCCTTGACGAGGTCGCTCCAGGCCGGATCGTCCGGAGAAAGGGGCGGGAGCGGATCGGCGGCCCGAAGGAGCGGGGCGAATGCCAGCAGCAAAAGGAAGGGAAGACGGCGCATGGGAGAGCAGAGATCAGTGCACGAGCGAAGGGGCGACGGGCGGGGCCTTCCGGCCCGAACGGCGGCGGGCGCCGAGCGCGGCGGGCCAGCGCCAGAAGATCAGTTCGACGAGGAGCCGGATGTGCAGCCAGGTCTGGGTGACGTTGTCGCGGACGTAGCGGAAGTGCGACACACCGCCCTCGTCGCGGGAGAAATAGCGCACCGGGGCGGGGAGGTTGCGCGACGGGACGCCCGCCCAGCACAGCCGCACGGCCGACTCGCTGTCGAAGTCATAGCGCCGGCCGCCGCGCCGCGGGCCGAGGACGGTGAGCAGGGGGACGAGGGGCAGGACCCGGAAGCCAAACAACGGGTCCGCGATGCCGGGGCCCAGGGTTTCCGCATACACGAGCCAGATGCTGAGCTTCCGCCCGTGCAGGCGGGCGGCGGGGATGTTAGGGGGGAAGATCGGACGGCCGAGGATCATCGCACGCGGCTCCCGTTGCGACGCGTGCATGAACTCCGCGATGCTGCTCGCGGGGTGCTGGCCGTCAGCGTCCATCACAAGCGCGTGCGTGAAGCCGCGCGCCACCGCCGCCCGTGCGCCGGCGAGCACGGCCGCGCCTTTGCCGGTGTTGCGCGGCAGCACGAGCACGGTGAGAGCGCGGGTGGCCTGCGCGAGTGCGAGCAGGGGACGCTCACTGCCGTCGGTACTCCCATCGACGACGACCAGTACGGCGGGCCAGTGGCGCAGGGCTTCGACCACGACGGCGTGCAGGCGCGCGCCTGTGTTGTAGGTGGGCATGAGCACGAGGTGGGTGTCGGTGGGCGTCATGGCGTGGCGCAGGTCAGGGCGGGGGACCACCGCGGGCAGGCGGCCGCTTCGGGCGGGTTGCGAAACCAGGCCTCGATCTCTGCGGCGGCGGCGGCCGTCTCGGCCAACGGAGCGACGTGCAGGCGCGGGCCGACCGTGAGATCCACCCGCGCAGGCAGCGGCGGCAGCTTCCACCAGGCACGTCCCTTCGCGAGCACGGGCCGGCTGCACGTGACCCGGACGAGCTGGATGGGCACGCCCGCGCGGCGGGCCATGAGCACGAAGCCGGGTTTGAACGGCAGCACCGGGACACCGGGCGGCGTGCGTGTGCCTTCGGGAAAGATGATCACGGTGTCGCCGGCGGCGAGTTTCGCGGTGACCTGACGGATCACCTCGTGTCCGCCGTCGCTGGCGAGGTAGCCGGCGCGCCGCGCCGCGGCCCCGAGCACGGGATTGCGGCGGATGGCGGGCTTGAAGATGCACACGGCTTTCGGCAGCCGTGCGAGCAGGCTGGTGATGTCGGTCAGGCCCGGATGATTGGCGACGAGCACGCTGCCTTTCGGCATCCTGCGCAGTTCCCCGAAGCCATGGTAGTGGACGTGGAGCAGCCGCGTGAATGCAGTCCAGCGCACGAAGGTGGCGCAAAGCCGGTGAATCGTCCGCTGAAAGAAACGTTCCAGCTGTTCTGTCGCGGGTAGCGCGCCGGCGAGCCACGACAAGCCGCTCAGGAGCAGCCCGACGGCGCCGAACAGCGCCAGGGTCAGGTAGTATCCGAAGAACGTGTAGACCAGCCGCAGGGTCATGGCGCGACGGGATTGAGCGGCACGAAGTTGAACCACAGCATGGGGTGGCGGCGCACCAGGTCCTCCAACTGGGTCACCACGGCCTGGAAGTGCAGGCGCGCCGCCGCCAGGTTGGAGGCGCGGTCCGCGGCCGGCCGGGGTGTAAACACCGGGGACGAGACCACGTGCAGTTCCTCCGTCGGTGCGCCTTGCAGCGCCACACAGAACACGACGGGCCGGTCGAAGATCACGGCGAGGTGATAGATGGTGAAGGGGAAGAGGCGGCGCGCGCCGAGAAACTGGAATGGTTCAAGCTTGGCACTGAACTCGAAGCGGTCGCATTTCAGCGCGAGGGAGTCGCCGGTATCGAGCGCGGTCTTCAGCTTGAAGAGCAGGTTGTCCCCCTCGTTGACCCACAGGAACGAACAGTGATCGGCGAAGCGCCGGCCCAGCAGGCGGGTGTCGTCGGAGTTGCCCATCTTTCGGCGGAGGATCGAAACCCGGCGGCCCCGTTCGCCCAGCAGGTAGCCGAGGAGGTCGGACGAGCCGAAGTGGAACGACCCGAAGAGCGCGGGGCGGCCGGATTGAAGCAGCGTCTCAAACTCCACGGCGTTTTGCGGTTCCAGCCGGCAGCGCAGCGAGGCGCCGCGGCTGGCCCGGACCTGAACCATGAAGAACTCGATGAAGGCGTAAAAATGCCGCCACTGTTCGACCAGGCGAGGCGGACGGCCGAGCACCACGGTGAGGTAGGCGCTCGAATGCCGGCGTTCGGTGGGCATCCGGGCCAGGGCGACCCAGGTGCCGATCATCAGGCTGGGCCGAAAGATCCAGCGGGGCCACCATCGGTCGGCCCACGACAGAAACCAAAAGCCCCAGTTCGGGCCGGCGTTACGGGGTGCGTCGGTCATGGGTCTCATGGCCAGGACAACGTCCAGTCGCCGCCCTCCCCGGACCAGGCGAGCGCGCGGTGTTCGGCGAGTGCGAGGGCAAACTCCTCCAGTGAAGGACAGGGCTCGTCGGGGCCGGGTTCCGGTCCACGCGAGGGCGCGAGGCCCACGCGGCCGATGGCGGCGGTGGCGTCGGAGGTGAACAGGCCCGCAAAGGCAAACGAGCGGGGTGAGGACATGCCGTGCGCGAGCATCCACGTGCCACGCTCTTCTCCGCCGGTGAGCACGACGCGGGGCGCGGGCTCGAGGAGGGCGGCGAGCAGGGCCTGCTCGACAAGGCGGCGGCGGCCCGCGAGTGGCCAGAGGCGCGCGACGGGCTGCTGACGGCCGATCAGCACCTGTTGGACGGCGCTGGGATGGATGGACGCCTGAAACAACTGCGGACTCGCCGTGGGAAAGCTCAGCAGAAAATCCTCCAGGGCGCGGGTCTCGGCGAAAGTCGTGGCATAGACGACCGCGTCCTCCGTTCCGAGCGTGAGGCCGTCGAACGTGGAGCCGACGAGGAGGCCCAGGTGGGTCATGCGCCGCACGGTCTGGCGCGGTAGTTTCTCCCGCAGGCGCTCGCGGGCGATCGTGGCCGTTTCGTCGGCCGGGGGCAGCTCCACGCGCAGGTGATGGAGAAAGCGTTCAATCATGGGTCAGGAGCAGCGCGGCGTGGGCGCCGCCGAAGGCGTTGCTGGCGAGCACGGCGCCGTCGAAGGGTTCGGCGGAGAATGAGGTGAGCGCCACGTTGTCGGTAAAGCAGGGCCCGGTGGTGCCCACGGTGCCGGGGACCCGGTGGGCCGGAGTGGCGAGGGCGGCGACGGCGAGGGAGAGCTCCACGAGTCCGCAGCTGCCGAGCGTATGGCCGAGACTTCCCTTCCACGAGACCAATGGGGCGGCGGGAAACTGGCGCGCAAAGGCCTCCGCTTCCACGCGGCCGGCCTCGAGGGTTCCGGTGCCATGGCCTTTGACCCAGACCCGCCGGTCGCCAACAGCGGTGACGATGGCTGACGCACAGGTGTCGAACCCCGCGCCATCGGGGCTGTTGCCGGTGACGTGGAACATTTCGTTGTGCAGCGACTGGGCCTCGATGCAGAACGGGGTGGGGTCGCGGGTGAGCACCGCGTAGGCCGCGCCATCACCAAGGCCGATGGCGCCGGTGTCGCGGGCAGCGTAGGGCGCGGGCATGGTGCCGTTGAGGATTTTCAAGCTGTGGAAACCTCCGGCGACAAACGGGCTGACAAAGTCGAAGGACAGCACGAGCACGCGGTCCGCGAGGCCCGCGTGCAGGAGGCGCGTGGCGTGCAGCAGGGCAAGATGGGCGGTCACGCAGGCATGGGAAAGGACGGTGACGTGTTCGCCCCAGGAGAATGCGCTATGGAGAAATTCCACCGTGGCAAAGGGCGTGCCGTGCACGAGGTGGCGCGCATCGTGATCGCGGGTGAAGGCATAGAGGCTCCCGACGCCGAAATTGCTGCTTGCGACGACCACGGGAGAGCGCGGACCGCCCCAGTGGCCGGCCGGAATCGTGGCGACCAGCCGACGCAGGTCAGGGAGCCAGCGCGGCGGGAGCGATTCATCCATCGGCCCCACCAGGGCCAGCGGCACGAGGTCGCCGCCGTCACGCCCCAGTGTGGGCGTCAGCGCGAGCGCACAACGGTCGGCGAGAAGCGCCGTGATGGTGCTGGCGGCGTCACCGAAGGGAGTGAGGCAGCCGCAGGCGGCGATCCCGACAGGGAGCTGATTGCTCGGCGGATACATCGTGTGCGCGCGAGCCTCAGACGGCGGACGGATGGGTCCGAATGAAGGCGGCGAGCGCGCTGACGCTGGCGAGCGCGCGGCGCGATTCCTCGCTGCTGCCGATCTTGACGCCGAACTCCTTCTCAAGGCGCACGACCAGTTCGAGGGCGTCGATGGAATCGAGCCCGAAGCGCGGCGAGCCGAACAGCGGCTCATCGTCGGGGATATCCTCGGGCCGGACATCGTCGAGCTTGAGCGTTTCGACGATGAGCACCTTGAGACGGGTGGGGAGGGAGTCGGGCATGGGAGTTCTTTCAGGCCACGCGGCGGAGCACGTGGCAGACGTTGCTGCCGCCGAAGCCGCTGCTGTTGTTGAGCACGAGGCGGGGGGCTTCCTCGAGCGAGGTGCGCGGCAGGTCGAGGCCTTCGCACACATCATCGGGTTCGGTGAGGTGCGCCGCGCCGGGGATGAAACCCTCGTCGATGGCGAGCGCGCAAAACGCCGCCTCCATCGCGCCGGACATCGAGAGACCGTGGCCGGTGAGCGCCTTCGTGCTGCTGATGCGGGGCTTCGCCCCGGCCGACGTGAAGGTGGCGTGGAGTGCGAGGGCCTCGGAGCGGTCGCCGGCGGGCGTGGAGGTGGCGTGCGCGTTGACGTAGGCGATGTCCGCGGCGTTGACCCGTGCGTCGGCGAGCGTGCGGCGCATGGCCTCGCGCAGGCCCGCGCCTTCCGGATGCGGCGCGGCGACATTGTGACCGTCGCCGGCCTGCCCCCAGCCCGCGAGCTCGGCGTAGATGTGCGCACCGCGCGCGCGGGCCAGGGACGCCTCCTCCACGATGAGCGCGACGGCCCCGCCGGTGGCGACAAAGCCGTCGCGTTGCCGGTCGAAAGGACGCGAGGCTGTGGCGGGATCGGGGTTGTTGGAGAGCGCGCGCATGCTGGAGAACGAGACGACGCCCTCGTCGGTGAGGTCTTCCGCGCCGACCACCAGCATGCGCTGCTGCCGGCCGAGCCGGACCTCATCCATGGCATAGCCGAGGGCGTGGCTGGAGGAGGCGCAGGCGGAGACGAACCCGCAGACGGCGCCGGTGATCTTGTAGCGGGCCGCGAGATTGAAATTCAGCGTGCCGGCGATGGACGAGATCACGCCCATGGGATTGCCGCGCTCGCCGCGCGCCGCCTGGAGCTGGCCGATGAAATTCCCCAGGAGAAACGGGGACCCGGCGGACGCGCAGAAAAGGCCGGTGGTGCCGTCGGACAACTGGGCCGCGGTGAGGCCGGCGTCGGCCAGCGCCTGCTCGAGTGCACAAAGCGCATAGACGCCATGGGGGGCGAGACCGCGGAGGAGTTCGCGGTCCACCGTGAATTTTTCCGGCCAACGCCAGTCACGCCAACTGGGGGAGGGGAACGCGAAACCATTCAGCGTGCCAGCGACCTTGACGGGCAGCGCGGGGTTGCCGAAGAACTCGGCGGACTGGAAACCGTGGCGCAGCTCGCGGAGGTGGCGCACGACCGTGGCGCGGTCGTGGCCGATGCTCGTGACAAAGCCGAGGCCGGTGATGACGGGCAGAAGCGACATGGCCTGAACCCCGTCAGCGGGAAGCGCCGGGTGCGGGGATCTTCTGGCGAACGAAACTCCGCAAGTCGTCGAGCGTGCGCACGAGGACAATTTCCTGGTTGGAGATGCTGATCCCGAACAGGTCCTCGATAAAGAAGACGACCTCCGTGATCGCGAGGGAATCGAAGCCGAGATCCTCGATCAGGCGGGTGGCCCCCGGGCTGGTGGCGAGCGGGGCCGCCGGCGGGCGTGGTGCGAAGTCCTCCAGGATCGCGAGGATCACCATGTCGAGCGCCACCCGGTCGCCCAAGGCCTCGAACCGGCGAAACGCCTCGCGCGCGGCGGCCGGCAGGTGACGGATCCGCTCCTCCCGATCGGTGGCGACGCTGGACTGGGCGCGGGGGATGGGGGTAGGGAATGACATGGAAGACGTTGGCTGGATAAACACTGACCCCGGAATCGGGTGGGGGTTGCCAACCGCTTCACGGTTTTACCGCCGTGTATTCGCTGAAGAGGCCGAGCGCGGTGGCCCGTTGCACGTCGACCAGGCCGACGGAGCGGAGGGCTCCGAGCACGGCCGCTGGCGGCACGCAGGCATCCATCGACTCCCAATAGTACCGCATCATGTCGCGCGCGGCCCCGCTGCGGGTAAACAGCCGGGTGAGAAACGGGTAGATGCGGCCGAAATAGAGGTCGAACACCATGGCACCGGCGTGGCTGGCCGGCTTGGTGACCTCGAGGATGAGCAGCTTCCCGCCGGGCTTCAGCACGCGGTGGTATTCGCGGAACGTCGTCTCCAGATCGGTCACATGGCGGAGGGCGTAGCCCATCGTCAGAAAATCGAACGACGCGTCGGCGAAGGGCAATGCCTCGGCCCGGCCCTGCACGAAGCGAGCGGCCAGCTTCGTCCGAGCGACCGCGAGCATGCCCGCGCTCGGGTCGAGGCACGTGATGTGGGCGGCGCTGCCGAGGATCTTTTCCGCTTCGACCGCGACGAGACCGGTGCCGCACGCGACGTCCAGCAGGTGATGGCCGGGCCGCAGGCCATGATGCCGCTGGACCCAGCGGCGATAGGTCGCCCCGCTGCGCAGGAAACCCCAGTCCACGATGGCGTCGTAGTGGGGCGCGCCCTGGTCAAACAGGCCGTCGATGAACACCGGCTTGGCGTCGGCGGTGGTGTAGTGGGCCTTGAGCATCGGGTGTGGCTGCATGGTTTGAGCGTTGGGTTTTGCGGCGGGACAAGGGGCGGGGAAATCACCCGCCCGGCAGGGTCAAGGGGCGGCCGGAATGACCGCGGGGGCTTTCGCTTCCATCCGACGTCGCAGGAAAAAGACCGCGGTGCCGACGAGCGCGAGCGCGGCGAGCGCGGCGAAGGCGGCGCGCTTGTTGCCCTGCATCAGAGCGTCGCCGAGGATGATCGTGCCGGTGAGGTAGCAGGCCGGCACCAGGGTCGACACGAGCAGGTAGGCGCCAAAGCGCACCCGCATCAGGCCGAGGAGGTAGCTTTGCGCCCAAAACGGCAGACCCGGCGCCAGGCGCACCAGCGTGATGAAGAACCAGGCGCGGTCGCGACGCGGGGCGGGGAGGCGGTAGCCGAGGCGCACCATCAGTTTCTCCACCAGCGGGCGCAGCCACGTCGACGCGAGGGCGTAGGACAGGGCGACGTTGAGGGCGACGGCCAGAATCGAGCAGGCAATCACGCCACCCCGGCCGAGCGCGGGCGCGAAGGCGGGGCCGGCGGCGAGGGCGAACGGCATCAGCGGAAAACCAAACGCCGGCAGAACCGCCATGCCCGAGAAGAACAACGGCGCCCCGGCGGCGCGCAGGCGCCCGACCGCCTGCTCCATCAGGGCCCGCAGTCCGACGGCATGCGCGCACCAAGCCAGCAGGACCACCGCGCCCAGGATCGCGAGCCCATGCCACCGCCAACGCCAGAGTCCACCGGGCGAAAGGAGGACGGGGCTGGGGGAGGGGGGCATGATGGTTCTGGCATCGGCCAAGCGGCGATGTGGATCACCTGCAGACCGGGCGGACGGCGAATGGTTGCCTGAGCACAGCCGAATGCCAGATGACGGCCCCGCATCGGGCGCTGCTTCGACCTCTGAGGAAAGACGGAAACACCGGCCCGTGTTCCTAGTTCACCCCATATCCGCGACAGCGCCGAAGGGCTAGGCTCCGGTTTCTATCGAAGTCACGCATTTCGCGTCAGCTTCCAGCCCAACGAAAACGAATCACATGAATTATAAAACGTTAGTTACCTCGGCCCTGCTGGGCCTCGTCGGCCTCGCCGGCCTACCCGCGCGGGCCGACAACATGGCGTCCATCGCCATCGCTCCCGCGACGGGCGCGGTCACCCTCACCCCCCGCTGGGCCATCGGCGGAAATCTGGCCGGGTTTCACCTGATGGCGCAGGATTTGTCGCTCGGCGGCGGGGCGAACCAGTTCTACTCGATCAAGGGAACCCCCATCCTGGCGGGTGGTGATATCACCGCCTTCACCCGCTATATCGCGGGCGACGGCGCGGCGACCAACCATGCGGACATCGGGAGCAAGCTCACCCCGAATTCCTACCTCGCGCTCACCTCCGCGGATCCAGATCTCGGATACGGCTCGGTCAATTTCTACCTGATCCATCGCAAGGGCACGACCGACTATTTCACGGCGATCATCCCGAGTTCCGGCACCGCCTCGGCGGTCACCGATCTCAAGCCGATGTCCGGCCCGGGCGGTCCTGCGACCGTGACCGGCGTCAGCGGCTATTTCGGCCTGACGTTTGCGGCGGCCAACCTCGGCTACGGTCTCAATAATTTCTACTACCTCCGCCGGGACCCGGTGACCGGGTTCACCAAGTTCGGCACGCTCGATCCCGCGCTGCTGGGCACGGCGGCCGACAAGTTCGACCTCGGCATCACTGGGCACAACGCGCTCGCGTTCACCGGCTCGGACGTCGGCTATGGCACGAACAAGATGTATTTTGTCCGCCTGGACCCCATCACGGGATTCTCGATTCTCGGCACGCTTGATCCTCTGACTGGACGGGCTTCCGACATCGCCAATCTCGGCAGCGTCTTTTCGACGCTCACCTTCGTCCCTGGTGACGTGGGCTTTGGCTCCGGCCGGTTTTACACGACCGGTGCGGTCAACACTACCTGGCAGTCGGTCAGTTTCGCCGCCATCGCCGACCGTCTGATCAGCGCGGGCTCCTTTACGGTCAGTCCTTCGGCCAGTTCCACCCTGCCGATCGCGCTCACCGTGGTTCCCGGCTCCACGGGTTCCGCCTCGATCAGCGGACCGGTCGCCGGCGTCTTCACGATCACGCCCACCGCCCCCGGCGTGATCACCTTGCAGGCCACGCAGGCGGGCTCGCTCGCTCCGGCGGTTGAGTTCAACATGCTGCGGCAGAGTTTCACGGCGACCGGCGCCACCCTTCTGGCCATCACCACCCAGCCGACCTCGCAGAGCGCGGTCACGGGCACCACGGCCAATTTCTCGGTCACCGCCACCGGTTCCTCCACCGTCACCTATCAGTGGCGCAAGGCCGGGGCCAACATCGGCGCCAACCTCTCCGCGACCACCGCCAATCTGGTGCTGCCGAATGTGCAGGCCGCTGACGCCGCGAACTACGACGTCGTCGTCACCAACGCCTCGGGCTCGCTCGTGAGCAATCTCGTTGTGCTCAGTGTGACCGGGGCGGCGCCAGTCATCACCAATTCGCCCCTGACCGCCGCGGGCACGGTGGGCACGCCGTTCAGCTTCACCATCACCGCCTCGGGTTCGCCGACGAGCTACGCCGCGAGCCCGCTCCCCGCGGGTCTGAGCATCGCGGCCGCGACGGGCGCGATCACGGGCACGCCGACGACGGTGGGCACGACCTCGGTCCTTCTCGGCGCGACGAATGCGACCGGCACGGGCAATGCGACGCTGACCATCACGGTGGCCGCGGCCGGTGTGGCGCCGATCATCACCAACTCGCCCCTCACGGCGGGCGCGACGGTGGGCACGCAGTTCAGCTTAACGATCACCGCGTCGGGCTCGCCGACGAGCTACGCCGCGAGCCCGCTCCCCGCGGGCCTGAGCATCGTGGCCGCGACGGGCGCGATCACGGGCACGCCGACGACGGCGGGTACGACCGCCGTCCTCTTGGGCGCGACCAATGCAACCGGCACGGGCAATGCGACCCTGACCATCACGGTCGCCGCGGCTGGCGTGGCGCCGTCCATCACCAACTCGCCGCTGACCGCAGGGGGCACCCTGGGCACGCCGTTCAGCTTCACGATCACCGCGTCCGGTTCACCGACGAGCTACTCGGCAACGCCGCTCCCCGCGGGTCTGAGCATCGTGGCCGCGACGGGCGCGATCACGGGCACGCCGACCACGGTGGGCACGACTGCCGTCCTCCTCGGTGCGACGAACGCGACCGGCACGGGCAACGCGACCCTGACCATCACGGTGGCACCCGTCAGTTCTGCGCCGATCATCCTCAACGCTCCGCTGACGGCCGCAGGGACCGTCGGGGCTCCGTTCAGCTTCACGATTGTCACGGCTGGCGCGACGGTAAGTTTCGGCGCCAGCGGTCTTCCTCCCGGGCTGACGTTGAATGCCCAGACCGGTACCATCACGGGCACGCCCAGCACCGTGGGCACGACGGTTGTGCCGATTAGCGCCAGCAGCAACAGCGGCTCCACGTCGGGTACCCTGTCCATCACCATCGGGCCGGCCAACGGCAGTCCCATCGTCACCAGTCCGCTCATCGCGGTCGGCACGGTTGGCGCGCCGTTTGTCACCTATCTGATCGGTGCGACGGGCCAGCCCACGGCGTACACGGCGTCCGGTCTCCCGGCCGGGCTTGCACTCAATCCGGTGACCGGGGCGATCAGTGGCACGCCCACCCTCGCGGGTGTCTCCAGCGTGGCGCTCACCGCCACGAACTCCCTCGGCACCGGCACCGCCACCCTGAAGATCACGATCGCCGCCGCCGGCCTCGGGCCGATCATCTCCAGTCCCGCGACGGCGACTGCGACGGTGGGCGTGCCGTTTGTCACCTACCTCATCGCGGCCACCGGTGCGCCCACGGGCTACACCGCCACGGGCCTTCCGGCCGGGCTCACGCTCAATCCCCTGACCGGCGCCATCAACGGCACGCCCACTGCGTCCGGCACCTTCGTCGTGACCCTCACGGCGACCAACGCCGCCGGCACCACCCCGGCGACCCTGACGATCACCGTCGCGGGCGCCGCCGCGGTGCCCTTCAGCCAGATCGTGAACTTCTCGGCCCGCGCCATTTCCGGTCCGGGCAACCAGTCGCTCATCATGGGCTTCGTGGTGGCGGGTGAGGGCACGAACCTGCTCGTCCGCGGCATCGGTCCCGGCCTGGCCCCCTATGGCGTGATCAACCCGCTGGCCGATCCGTTCCTCACGCTGTTCAGCACCACCGGCGTGCTTTCCACCAACGACGACTGGCAGACGAATCTCAACGGTCCGTCCAACGCCACGCTCATCGCCGCGACTGCCGCGCGGGTCGGGGCGTTTGCCCTGCCGGCCGGCAGCAAGGATTCCTCCCTCCTCCTGAGCGTCAACCGCGGCGCCCACACGACCGGTCTCCTGCGGCCGAACAGCACCACCGGCGTGGCCCTCACGGAAATCTACGACGTCGACCGCAACCCCGGCACCCGCCTGGTCAACGTCTCCGCCCGCATGAACGTCACCGCCGGCGAGGGCAC
>JAPLTR010000356.1 GCA_026398065.1 Verrucomicrobiota bacterium
TTGGCCGCCGAATTGTTCCAGTTTCCGTCCTTTGAGACGAAGTCGGTTCCCCAGATCAGCAAGGTATGGTCGAGTTCGAGGCCCTGCGCGGCAAACTCGGTGACTGCCTCCCGGAGTTGTCGGCATGAACTCGGCGAAGTCTCGGGATCCGCGTACCACGGGCCAGCGCGGAAAAATCTCCCGCCCCGCGGCACGTCGATTACATCGCCGATGGACTTGTTGCGACTCGAAGAGAGCAGGCCAAAACGGGCGTCCGGAAGGTCGACATATTTCTTCCAGAGAAATTCTTTTGCCCGGCCCAGGGCCCGCGTGACGCGTAGTTGATACCCTTGAGCGGCAAGCTGGCGAGCGATGGTCGCGAGGTCCGCCGGATTTGGCCGATCCTCGAGTAGCTTGGCGGTCCAGTCGCTCAGCCCTGCGGCAAAATGGAAACGCACTGAACGCGCCAAGTGCAGATCATCACTACTCGTGTAGGAGACTCCCTTGGCGGCGAATTCGGCGCCGAATTGTTTCGGTCCGACCACCTCCCAGCCATCTTTGCTGGCCGCGACGGCGTCGGACCACAACGCCATGCCGCCTTCTTCCCCGGAATGGATTTCCTGTCCGTTTCCGATCAATCCGACGACGACGCACCATCCTGGGACGCGTTCGGCAAAATTCACAAACGCCGAAGGCTCCGACACGGCAGTGGGCTCCTCGTGCACGGTCTGAACCTTGAAGGCATCCCAGGCGCGTTGCGCCTCGTCGAAGATCAATACGTGATGTGGCGGTGGGCCTGAACGTTTCTTTGAATACTTCGCCACGAAATCCTTCACGCCCCGCACAAAGACCCGCCCGTTGCCACCGGCGTTCTTCAGTTCGTATTGCAAGACCTCAACGAGGGGCGCGTTGCCTGAGAGAAAGACGGCAGGTGCGGTCGGTTTTTCGCCCGACGCCATCGGTTCGGCGAGATCGTCCAGAAACCGGTCGTGCGCGATCTGCAGGCCGACGTAAGTTTTGCCCGCGCCCGGAACACCGCTGACCAGCAGGAGTTTTCTCTTTCGGCTCGCGTGGGCCTGTCGGATTTCGGCCACGACCCGGTGCACGGTTTTTTGCGTGATCTCGTCGATGCGTTTGATCCGGGGCAGGGCATGCTGCGAAAAATAGTTCCGCACGGCCTGCACGAGGGAAGGGGAAGGCTGGCACGCTTCCGGCGAGAGAAACTGGTCGAGCGGCAGTGGCTGGCCAAATTCCGGCCGGTCGAACCTTCGCACCACTTCCGCCAGCCGTTTCAAGTGGGTGGTGGTGATGAAATCCCGCTCTTCTTCACTGCCGTCCTGGCCATAGTTTACCAACAGCGTGTGAACGACCACGTTGCTCTCTCCGCAATACCGATGAAACCAAAACAAACGGCGCGCATAGTCAGCCGCCTGCTCACGATACTCCGCCTGCCAATTTCCGTCGCCCTTCATCTCGACGACCAATACCGCGCCGGCGAGCAATAGCACCGCGTCGACCCGTTTCCTTCCGTCGGGCATGCGATATTCGAGAATGGCGCAGTAGCGCTGTGCGGTCGGCCGCCCATCACACACGAGCCCGCACTGGTGTTGCAGGCCGGCCAACGAGGCCTGCCATGCTCGAATCTGTTCCGGAGATGAGTCGCGGACGAAGCTGATCAGCACGTTAACGATCTCGTCGATGTTGGTCGCGCGAAAAAACTGAAAGTCGCTCGCCCAGCCACACGTGTCGTTCGCCAGATTTCTGTCCAAACTCAACATTCCGTCATCAGTCCAGGTTCCGAATCAGGTGTCCAGGCTGCTTAGTGGGTAGCCATACCTCGGAGCGCCCCATGGCCAACGAGCAACGCTAAGGGTGCTTTCCTCCGAGCGTGCGAACCCCGATGGGGGCATTTGCGTCGCGGTCTGACAGATCGGGCCTGGCTGCGGCTCAGGAGGCGAACTGATATGGATAGGGGCCGCGTCGGGGCCCGGGCGCCCCGTTCACGTCACGCCCAGCAGGGCGAGCATGATGCCGCCGGAGATCGCGGTGCCGAAGACGCCGGCCAGGTTCGGGCCCATCGCGTGGTAGATCAGGTAGTTCTTCGGGTTGGCCTCGTGGGCCACGATGTGCGACACGCGGGCCGCGATCGGGACGGACGCGATGCCGGCCGAGCCGATCAGCGGGTTGATTTTTTCCTTCAGGAAAAGGTTCATCAGCTTCGCGGTCAGGACGCCGGAGCCCGTGCCGAACACGAAGGCGATCAGCCCCAGGCCCACGATCTTCAGGGTCTCCAAGGTCAGGAACGTGTCCGCCTTCATCGTCGAACCGATGGCCGTCGTGAGCACGAGGGTCATCACGCCCAAAATCGTGCCGCCCGCGGTCTCGGCGAGGTGGCCGACCACCAGCGACTCGCGGAGCAGGTTGCCGAGCATCAGCATGGTCACCAGCGGGGCGACGGGCGGGAAGAAGAGGTTGACGACCGCGGCGATGATGAGGGGGAACAGGATCTTCTCGAGGCGCGTGACCTGGCGGATCTTGGCCATGCCGATCTCGCGCTCCGCCTTCGAAGTGAGCAGGCGCATCACGGGCGGCTGGATCAGCGGCATCAGCGCCATGTACGAATAGGCGGCGACGGAGACCTGCGGCAGCAGGTGCGGGGCGAGTTTCATCGTGACGAAGATCGCCATCGGACCGTCGGCTCCGCCGATGATGCCGATCGCGCCGGACTCGGCGATGGAGAAGCCGATCACCTTGGCGAGGATCAGGGCGACGAAGATGCCGAGGTGCGCCCCGGCCCCGAGGAGGACGAGCTTGGGACTGGCGATCATCGGCCCGAAGTCCGTCATGGCGCCGACGCCGAGGAAGATCAGCGGTGGGACGATCAGCAGCGACACGCCCTGGTAGGCGTAGTGAAACAGGCCGCCGGGCAGCATCAGGTCCGAGCCCGGGACATTGACGACGATGCAGGAGAACCCGATGCCGAGCAGGAGGAACGGCTCGTAGCGTTTCACGATCGCGAGGAACACCATGACGGTGCCGACGGCGATCATCAGCAGGTTGCCCCACCAGAAATGCCCGAGACCGGTCTGACCGGCCAGGACCTTGAACAGGGACGTGAGTTGATCGAGCATGGTGAAGTGAAGCGCGGGAGGGCGCGGGGCGAAACGGTGGCGGAGGACCCCGGGGGGGATCAGTGGCCGCCGCGGCGGAGCTTCTCCTCGTCGATCTTCGCGAACCGGTTCACGAGCGGGAGCGCCGCCAGGACCACGCCGATGCCGGAGATGATCACAAAGCTCAGGATGAAATCGATGAGGCTGAGGAGGAGCGCGCCGGAGACGGTGTTCGGGATGGTGGTCACAGACGAGGGACAGCGGAACCCGTCACGCGACGGGCGTCGCGGGCCGGATTGTTGAGCATGACGGGCAAATAAACCACGCTCGCATCCTACACGGATTTGGTCGCGCGCGCTGTGCAGTTGTTGCCGAAGGGGCCGCACGGGTTGCGGACCGGCGGCCGGGCGCGCGGCGGCCGGCCGTATCCGAAAAATGGATCGCCGCGGGCCGCTCAGCCGAGCCGGAGGAGGATCGCGCCCTCCTCCACCGTGTCGCCCGGGCGGGCCTCGATGGCGGTGACCCGGCCGGCGAGGGAGGCGTAGACGTAGGTGTTCATCTTCATCGCCTCGATGGTGGCGACCTGGGCGCTTTCGGTGACGGGATCGCCCAGCTTCACGTCGATGGAGACGACCTTGCCCCCGATGGGGCAGACCACCGCGCCCGCCGCGGTGGCGCCGGGCCCGGCGGGGGGCGCGGTGAGGACATGCGGCGCGGGGCCGAGGGAGAGCGCGGCGGTCTCGCGGGGCGGAGGCGGAGGGGCCGGGGGCGGGGCGCCCTCCTCCATCAGGTCGACGACAACGTCATAGGACTTTCCTGCCAGGGTGACGCGGAGCTTGGTCATAGGGAACGGGGGCCGGGGTTGAGCGCGGGGCGCGGCGATGAAAAACCGGCCGGCGTCGTGGGCGCGGCGCCACCCTAGCACGCCGGGGCCGCCGCTGGCTGCGCATCGGTTGGCTTTCACTGGGCGGTCGGGTGGGGGAGGGCGAGCCCCGCAATCGAGCGGTCCCGGCCCCGCGGGCTCCGCCTAGGGGGTGTTCGCCCCGCTAGGCGAGGACGGGGGCAAGGCCCATAGTCCGCCATGAACCTTGGGCCCGTTTGGAGGAACGGAAGATTCCCCGGCGCCTTGGTTGAGCTTTCGCCCATGACCTTTCCTTGGAATTTCCCGCCGGGCGCCGGCCTCGCCCGGTGGGCATGTTTCCCTAGGCCGGAGCCGTATTCGAAAGAATATGACATATTAGTTGGCTATGTAACCGCTCGGTTCAGGCGAAACTTCGTGTCTTTTTCTTCCCGGGGTCGTCTTCTCGTCCTCCCTCGGATCCGCGTACCTGACGACGCGCGGTCGCAGGTCAACCCTCCCCTCATCACTACCCCCCTCCGCGACCGCCGACGAGCACCGCTGTCGCGCGTGCGCTCTGTTTGCCCCGGTTCACCCCGGATCGGTCCTGCATGACTTTACCCTTCATGCGGGCGCGCCGGCCTTTTTCCCCGACCATGACCCAAACCCTACCTAACTACCTTCCGCTGCCTCGGTGGCGGAGCCTTATCGCGCTGGCTTTCTGCTGGCTGACCGTCGCCCTGTCCGCCCAGGCCCAGACCACCGGCACCATCCAGGGCCGCGTGTTCAATCCCGTGGCCAAGGAATACGTCAAAAACGCCGAGGTGCGCCTCGCTGGCACCAACCAGATCGTGTACACCGAGGGCGACGGCTCGTTTCAGTTCAACAACGTGCCCGCCGGTCCCGCGTCCGTCGCGGTCTCCTACACGGGCTACGTTCCCGTCACCGAGGCCCTGGTCGTGAGCGCGGGCCAGACCGCGGTGCGCGAAATCAACATCACAAGCACCGCCGCCACCGCCGCGACGACTGACAAGGACGGTGTGATCCAGATGCAGGCGTTCACCGTCGCCTCCGAGCGCGAGGGCAACTCCAAGGCCGTGATGGCGCAGCGCAAGGACATGAACATCATGACCTCCGTCTCCTCCGACATCTTCGGCGACGTCACGGACGGCAATGTCGGCGAGTTTCTCAAATACCTCCCCGGCGTCGATCTCGACTACGTCGAGGCCGAGGCCCGCGGCCCGCGCCTCGGCGGCATGGACTCCCAGTACGTGGGCGTCTCCTTCGACGGCATGCGCAGCGCGAGCGCCGACGCCCTCCGTGGCGGCGGAGCCGCCGGCCGCGCCACGAGCTTCGAAGGCTTTTCCATCACGGCCATCGACTCGATCGAGATCAACCGCACCTCCAGTCCCGAGAACGACGCCGACTCGCCCGCCGGCACGGTCAACATGAAGACCAAGCGCGCCTTCGAACGCAAAGGCCGCCGCTTCGACTACAACTACTCCGCCAATCTCAACGGCGAGGAGTTCACCCTCAAGAAGACCGCGGGCCTGCGCGACCATCCGGACGAGAAGAGCTACAAGTGGAAGCCGAACTACTCGCTCGGGTACTCCGAGTCGTTCTTCGACAACCGCCTCGGCGTCCTGCTGAGCTTCTCGCACGCCGACTCCTACACCGAGCAGCAGCGTACCACGCTCGACTACAACCGCAGCGCCCAGGCCAACGATCCGCGTCCGCTCGTGCTGCGCCAGATCGACGTGGGCGACGGCCCCAAGTTCATCGACAAGGATGCCGCGCTGCTCACGGTCGACTGGAAGGTCACCCCGCGCCTCGTGCTGTCGCTCAACCTGATTTACAGCTACTACGAGGGCGAGTGCTGGAACCGCAACTTCACGTTCATCGCGGCCAACAGCAACGCGAACGTCAACAACGGCCGCAGCACCGTCGGCGGCGACGGTCTCCTCACCATCATCGCGCCCCCGCGCACGACCACGGCCAACGTGGCCACGGTGAACAACGGCGGCGGCGATTTCGTCAAGCTCGTCTACAACCGCCAGTACTTCCCGCGCTTCGAATACAAGATCGGCGGACTGGTGGTCGACGGCGCCTTCGGCTTCTCCAAGTCGCTGAACAATTACGAGGGCCTCGAGCGCGGCCTCGCCGGCTCGGAGGGCGGCAGCGTCACCGGTGGCTGGACGGCCACCCGCCCCAATGAGCAGTCCTGGGAATGGACGATCCGGCAGAACTCCGGCGCGGACTGGAACGATCTTCGCAGCTGGACCAGCACCGACGTGAGCACCGGCGGCACCCGCGTGACCAACGAGGGTCGCCTCTGGATCACCGAAAAATGGACCGGCACGCTCAACGCCAAGTATGCGATCCCTTTCCTCCAGCGCTTCCCCACCACCGTCAAGATCGGTGGCAAATGGGATGAGGAGACCCGCGACAACCGCACCACGACGGCCGGCAACACCTGGTCCTACATCGGGCCGGGCGGCAACACGGTCGTGCAAAACGCCACCACCAAGGTCTATCAGAACGCCACCTTCGGCAACTGGGCGAATGTCGGTCCGCAGTTTGTGTCCGGCCTGCCCTTCGACACCGGCACGACCAATTCGCTCAGCACCGTCAGCCTGAATGGCAACACCGGCCCGATGCCCCGGGTGAGCCGTTCGGCGATGGCCGACCTGTTCAACTCCCATCCGGAGCTGTTTGTGGACACCGTGACGCCCACGAATTTCTGGACCGCGAATTACGCGAACACGCGCCACATCCAGCAGACGGTCAACGCGGGCTACACCCAGTTCGACACGCGCGCGACCTCGAAGCTGATGTTCCGCTTCGGCGTGCGCGGCGAGCAGACCAAGAGCGCCTTCCGCGAGTTCGACCCGCTGACCCGCGCCCAGCTCATCGCGGCCGGCTACACCGCCGATGCCGTCGCCACCAACAACGGTCGCGCCAACACCATCGCCGGCCTGCGCTATCAATATGAGAGCCAGCCGAAGGTCACCCGCCGCTCCTCCTACACCGACTGGTTCCCGTCCGTCGTGGGCAAGTACCAGATCCTCCCGAACCTCGAGTGGCAGGCCGGTTTCAACAAGTCGATCTCCCGCCCCAACCTCGACGACCTCACCGGCCTGT
>JAPLTR010000367.1 GCA_026398065.1 Verrucomicrobiota bacterium
CCGCACGTAGCACGGTCAACCTGACCGTGCTGCTCGCATGCACCTCGCCTCGCCGACCCAGCGCGGTCAGGCTGACCGCGCTACGCCTCCGGCCAATCCCCACCCTCCACCTTTCGTGTCTTTCGTGTGTTTCGTGGTTCATCGCCTCCGGATCGCTCCGGTCCATTCTTTCCGTTTGTTCCGTGTATTCCGTGGGCCATTGCCGGCAGGTCGGACTACCTTGATCCACCTTGATCTGGTCGGATTTACTTGGATTTGGTGCGATCTGGCCGGATTCACCCGTGAGCGCGGGCCGCCGGCCCGCCCATGCCGCCCGCTTCTCCTCATTATCTGCCGCAGACACACGGCCTCCCCCGCGGCGCGCGTCCGCGCTTCGCAACGGGAGAGATCCGTGTCGGTCCGGGTTCATCGGTGGGATGGATTGGAAAAAGGTGAAAGGGGGCGATTCCGAGCATCGCCTTTCTCCCGCTAAATATCAACTCTAAAGTTCTTTTTTAGAACACAACGCTCTTTTTCGCCCGCCGCGCTTCCCCGGCTTCCGGCACGCCCGCCGCCGCCTCCCTTTCCGCGCCTGCCCCTGCCGGCCGCCGGCCCGCCGCCAGCCCCGGCGCCCTCGGGAGCCCAGGGTGTCCGGCTTGACGGAACCCGGTTTCCGCAAGACACTGGTTTATGGCGATTACCGCGACCGGCCCTCTCCCCGCTACGCCGGTCCCAATCCCCTTGGGCTAAAATGAATCCGAACGCGCGACTGACCCTGCTGCGGGCGCTGGCGGTGCTGCTGATTCTGCCGGGCGCGGGCCTGATCGTCTGGGCGGTGGCCTTTGGCGTCCAGCGGGGCGGGTACGCGTGGCTGCTCGCCGCCGTGTTCGTTTTCCTGGGCGGCCTGTTTGTCGCGATCCCCGTCCGGTTCTTCAGGAAGCCAACCCAGAACGTCGCCGCGGATATCCTGACCGCCTGCTCGCTGATCGGTTTTGGAGCCCTCTCAAACGGCCTGCGGACGGTCTCGCCCGACGCCTGGGGCCTTCCCCAAAAATAGGGGATCGCCGGCGAAAACGCCGAGTCGGTCCGGGCGCTGCTCGCCCTGCTGGCCGTCTGGGCCCTTCACCGGATGCTCCGAAAATACCTGGTGGACCCGCTGGTCACGCCCCCTTTGGCACCTAAGGAAAATGCCTGACTGCACGTCTCAGCGACTTGGATCGTCCGGCCGAATTGAAAACCGTACGCCCCTCCTCGCAATACCGATGCAGCATCAGCCTGACGCTGTCAGACAACCGGCTGCTTGTTCCGCCCAGAAAAGACCCCGCCGCGCGGCTGATCGCACGGCGGGGCGGCGCAGGAGCGAGCACGGGCCGCGCTCCCTGGGACTCTTCAGATTCTTCAGCTCTCAGATTGAAGGATGCTCCACTTGATCTCGGTGTTGGGCCAGCCCACAGTCAGCGCGAGATTGGTGCTGCTGACACCGAAGGCCGTGATCGGGGGGCTGCCGATCACCGCGTCGGCACCGCAGGCTGCGATCACTAGCGAGGTACCGTGGATGAACTTGTAGACCGCGCATTGCCGGCCGACGCCCGACTGGTACGCCGTCACCGTGATCGTGCCTGCCGTCAGGCCCGCGAGCGAGATGTTGTACGTACCAGGCCCGATGTTGCCGGCGCTGCCGCTCAGGATCTTCGGTTTTCCGGTAAAGAGCGGGTCGCCCGTCGCGGTGGCGATAGCAGCGGTGCCGATGGCGGCGGTCGTCAGATCGGCATTGTAGCGCTTTAGGTCCGGGCCCAGCGTAAAAGGCATGCCGAAGAACTCGGACTTCTGGATCGCGAAGTTTGTCGTCGCGTTGAGGACGAGCAGCTTGGCCACGTTGTAGCCGTCGGAGATGACCGTGTTTTCCACGATAACGACGAAGGCCACCTGAGTGCCGCTGGTGAGGATGATCGGCACCTCGATTCCGGTCGGGCGGAAGGTGTTGTCCTGAATCGTGACATAGCTTGCATGGGCGAGTTCGATGCCCTGCGTGCTGAAGTCGAAGAAGTGGTTGTTCGAGATACTGACTCCGCCAGTGTCGCCGCTGAGATACGCCCCAGTCGGGTTGTTCACAAAGACGTTGCCCTGAACCAGGAGGTTGTCGGGCCCCGTATGCGCACGATTGATCTGCAGGCCCTTCACGACGCAGGAATCGACCACATTGCCCGAGGTCACACCCTTTTGGACGGTCTCGAGGAAGATGCCGATGCTGCAGGCCTTCACGTGATTGTCGGCGACGATGAATCGAGTGCCCCGCGGGACTCGGGGCGTATGGTCGAAGAGATCTTCGCCATAGAGGTCGATGCCATTGTCGCCGCAATCCTCCACGATATTTTCGGTGATCGTCACGCGCTCGAACTCCGAGACCTGGATGCCGACGTACGTACAAGCCCGCACCACGCAGCCGTGGATGCGGATGTTGGTACCGACGGGGGTGGGGAACTGAGCGTTGGCGACTTGGATGCCCTGGCCGTTGGCGTTGACCGAGGTAAGGTTCTCGATCGTGACGTTGTGGGCGGTGCCGAGGATGAGGTTACCGCCGTTGATGTCGCCGGAGGGCTGGTTCGCGTTATTGCCGTCGATCGTGAAGTTACTGAGGTTGATGTCCGTGATCGGGCTGGCGCCGGAGCGGAAGATCGGGTGGTAGCTGCCGGCGGGGATGGCATGATCGATCAGCTTGATCACCGTGCCCTCGCGCGACTGGCCGACCATCGTGAGATTGCTCGGCACCTCCAGCGAGTAGAGCGTCCCGTCGGGAGTCCAGGTGGTGAGGCCCACCATATAGACGCCTTCCGGCAGGTAGAGACGGAGCTGCCTGGCCGCGCAGTAGGTGATCGCGGCCTGCAGCGCATCTCGATCATCGGCGGATCCATTGCCCTTGGCGCCGAAGGCCTTCACATTGATGTCTTCCTGCACCCGCACCCCGCCGGCGTGGACGCCGTCGTGGAGGAGGATCGTTTTGCGTTCCGTATCGAGCGAGATTTCACCGTTCAGACCGGTAAATCCGGCGTTGTCCGCGGTCGTGCCGCGCGCATTTTGGATTGTAGTTGAGATCATCACCCGAAGCCTTACCGGCCGATTATATGGCTGCCTAGAGCAATATCATAGCTGGACCCGGAAAATGTGTCATCTCGCCAAAACGGGCAGAATGTTTTTCAAACCGCAACGCCGATGACCCTATCATGAATCGAGGCGGTTCCTCTCCTGAGAGGCGACCGCTTCGCCATCAGGCTGGCGCCGGTGGAACTCATCTTTCAACCCGGCCCGGAGGGCAAAACCCTCGCCGCCCTCAACTGAGCCGGCCCGAAGCAACGCCTCTCACGCGCTCGGAAATAGCTTCGATTCCGCAAGCCCTCACTCCTCATACACCAACCGGAACCGCCCCGCCGGCAGCATGAGCACGGGAGGCGACTTCTCCCCCGCCGTCACGACCACCTGATCCATCGCGATGGCCGACTCGCCCTCGCCTTCGACGAGGGCTTTGATCAGCCGGCGGCCGGTCTTCGGCAACAGCTCCGCGGGGATCTCCTGCGGCTTCCGGTAGCCACCCATGCCCAGCCAGTCGGGCCGGCCCTGCACATACTTCGTCGGGCGGTGAAACACCTGCATCTCCGCATCGCCCTGGTAGGTTCCCAGCACGAGATGACCGGGCTTCGCCCCACCGCGCTGCAACACCACGGCCGGTGCCTTGGGCCCCTCGGGTGAAAACACGCGCTCCAGGACGCCGGCAGGCAACGTGTCGGGTTCGGGATCGGTCATCGCCACCTGATCGATGGTCAGCGGATCGATGCCCGTCGCCGCCTTCAGGCGTCCGGCCATCCATTGCACGGTGCGGCCGGGTTCGTCGGGACGGGACCGCTCCGCCTTCATCAGATGCGAGTAGCCGACATAAATAAACACCCGCGCCTTGGGCTTCTGTGCCAAAATCCTCTTCACGAGATTGGCAGCCTGCACGGTCTCGCGTTCGTTGATCGAGTCGGCGGCGCTGCCGGTCCGCTTCGACGAGCCTTCAATCTCATAGGCGACGGGAATATAGCCGAGCTTCAGGCTCTGGCGCACGAAATCCGCAAACAAGGGCTCGCGGGTATAGTAGCCGTCGCCCGTGGTCACGTAGCCGCGTTTTTGCAGGTCGTCGGTACGCGCGGAAAACGTCTCGCACGCCAGATATTCGAACCCGATCTCCCGCAACCGCGCCGCGAGCAGTTGGGCGAACGCCCGGTGCCGCGAGACATGATGCGCCTCGTTGAGGATGACGACCTGCCGGTCGCGCGCCGCGGCCACGATGGCCTCGAGGGCCGGGATCGCCTCATAGCCTTCCACGGCTGCCTGCACCTCGCGGGCCTCCACCAGGCGGAGTTCCGGGAGATGGCCGCTTTGCTCGCGAAAGGCCGCGAGGGCTCCGGCATAGTCGCCCACCGTGGCGCGGACCGCCGCCAGCCCCTGCGCCGCCATGGAAATTTCCTGCTCCCCCTTCGCCGCCTTCACCTTCTCCTCCGCCTTGCCGAGTTCCCGAATGATCGCCCCCGACTCGCTCCGCCCCGCCACCGTCACCTCGGCGCCCGCGTACCCCACCGACGGCGCAGCCGACCACGCGACAATGCTCGCAAAAGCCAAACGACACCACGGGGCAGCCAAAGGGGTTGGGGGCATGGCAGGGATAACGCGCGGGAGTGAGAGTTTCTTAGGCTACGATGCAATCAAGCGCCCCGGTTCTCGCCTAGCCGTGACACAGTTTATCATTGAGAGACCGTGCACCAAAGGCGAGCTTGGGTCGGAAGGCGACCAACCCGTTCCGCGTATCGAAGCGAGTGGTCAGCTCGCCCCGACGCCATGAAACACCCGACCAGACGCACCAGCCAACGCCCGACAGGGTGACGCCCCAATAATCCCCCGCCCTTGGAAACGGACGATGACCAGTTTTCGGCAGATCGAGATGAACCGCTGTTCGTTGCCCTGCGCGCCGCCGATCCCGAGCTAGTGCGCTGCAAAAAAGAAGCGCAGCGAACGCTCGGGGTATTCCTGAAATTGCAGGCAGAGCACAAATCGAACCTCGGCGTCTACTTTGCCTTCAAGACGGCCGTATGCGATGGCAATGACGTCGCGCATCTGTGGTATTCGTTCTTGGGAGAGAAAGACGGTGTCTTGCAGGGGGAGCACTTTGAACTCCCTCCTGAACTCCAGGATCGGACGACCATCGAGATTCAGCCGGAAGCTCTTGAGGACTGGATGATCAACGACCACGGCGTGCTTTATGGGGGCCTTTGCATCAGGTATCAGCGTTCGCTCTTGCCCGAAAGCCAAAGGCCCAGCTTCGACCGGTACGCCGGAGTGGATCGGTATGGAGAAATCGAATAGTCAATTCCCGCATGAAAACCCTACAATGGACCGGGGGTTCACTCTTCTGCCTCTTCGCGGTCTGGGTGGCTTGCACCAACTGGGCCGGCATTTTCCTCAACGCGCGAAATCAGCGGCGCGGAATTCAGCGCCACTACTCGCAAGGCCCCGTCGTGGGCCCCGTTTCAGCCTACCTCGGTCTGGCCATCCTGCCCTTCGAGAAAAATCTCGGCCTCTGGCTGCTGCCTTTGATCGACCCAAGCACTTGGATTTTGTTGGTGGGAGGTCTCGTTTTGGGGTTCCGGAGCCTGAAGACCAAAACCCAAAACAGGGCTGGGTCTTAAAGGCCTGTTGGCGAACGAACCTGTCTGCGTTCTCCGACCGGCCTCAATACTCAATCATCTCCCCCGACAGCGCGGGCGTGGTCACGGGCAGATTTCGCACCGGGTGTGCCTGCTCGAAGGCGTAACCGAGCGCCAGCAAACGCGGTTCGCTCCAGGCGGGGCCGATGAACGACAGGCCCACGGGGAGCGCGGGGTCGGACGTGAAGCCGGCGGGGACGATCAGGTCGGGCCAGCCGGTGATGTTGGCGAGGATGGAGGTGCCGCCGCCGGGGCTCGGCGGGAACGGCGCACCCTCGTCTTTGATGAGCCGCGGCGGGCGGGCGCTCGTGGGGACGAGGAAGGCGTCGAGCTTTTCCTTGGTGAGAAACCAGGTGAGGTTTTCGCGCATGATCTTGCGGCCGTCGGTCACGGCGCTGAGGTACGGCTGGTCGGTGAGCGTGCCGGCCTTCTTTTCCCGCTTGTAGGCGTCGAGGCGGTTCTTGTTGGGCACCCAGCCCTCCTTGGTCGGCTCGGTGATCTTTTCGGAAAGGGCGATGATCTGCTCGTGGGTCTTCGGGAGATCCTTGCGCGGGAGCGTGGCGAGGTAGTCCTCGACCTGATACTTGAACTCGGGGTCGCGGATCGCGAGGTAGAGGCCGCTGCTGATGCCGAGGACGAACTGGGGGAGCTTGATGTCGACCACGGTCGCGCCCTTGGCGCGCAGGATGGCCACGGCGCTCTCGACCACGGCGTCGACGCCCGCGTCCTGTTTCATGTAGTCGCGCAGCAGGCCGAGGCGCGCGCCCTTGAGGGAGTCGGCCTTGAGCGCGGCGGTGTAGTCGGGCGGGATGTGGCCGGCGTTTTCCTTCGTGATGGCGTCGCGGGGGTCGGGGCCGGCCATGACGTTCAGCGCGGCGGCGAGATCGGCGACGTGGCGCGCCATCGGCCCCACGGTGTCGAGCGCGAGCGAGAGGGGGATGATGCCGCCGCGGCCGTTGAGCCCGAGCGTGGGCTTGAGGCCGGCGATGCCGTTGACCGACGAGGGGCCGCGGATCGAGCCGCCGGTGTCGGTGCCGAGCCCGAAGACGGCGAACCCCGCCGCGATGCCCGCGCCCGTGCCGCCGCTGGAGCCGCTCGGC
>JAPLTR010000918.1 GCA_026398065.1 Verrucomicrobiota bacterium
CCGCCGGGCGGGGGCGGAGGCGGGCGGGGCGCCGAAATTTTACCCGGGGTCGCCGTGGTTTGTGCGCGAGCTGGCGCGGCCGCAGGACCGGCTGGCGCTCTGCGAAAAACAGCCGGACGAGTGCGCGGCGCTGAAGGAGGAGTGCCTGTTTTCCGCGCGGACGACCGTGCAGCAGACCGACGGCTATGTGGCGGTGCGCGCGATGCTGCCGCCGCCGGAGCGGCGGGCGCTGGTGCTGATCGACCCGCCGTTCGAGGCGCAGGACGAATTTGCGCAGGTGGCGGGCGCGCTGCGCGAAGGGCTGCGGCGGCTGCCGGGCGGGGTGTTTGCGGTGTGGTATCCGCTGACGGAGCGCGCGCGGGTGGACGATTTTTTTGCGGAGCTGCGGCTGCTGCGCCCGCCGCCGACGCTGGCGGCGGAGCTCATGATCGCGGGGCCCTTCGCCCCGGTGAAGCTGAAGGGCTGCGGGCTCGTGGTGATCAACCCGCCGTGGCAGTTCGACCGCGAGGCCACCCCGATGCTGGAGTATCTGGGCGGGGTGCTCGCGCAGTCGCCGGGCGGCGGCGGGCGGGTGACGTGGATTGTGCCGGAGTGAGCCGGTTCAGGTTGCGAGGCGGGCGCGGCTACGGCGGGCCAGCGAGGCGAGGCCGGCGAGACCGGCCAGCAGGAGCGGGGCGGTGGTGGCGGCCTCGGGCACGTGGGGGGCGCTGAAGCCCAGGGAGCCGGTGACGATGGGCGTGGGCAGGAACTGGCCGGTGCTCTGATCTAGAATCGGCCGGTCATAGTAGGACATGGTCAAAAACCCACCGGTCGAGGCGGACATGTAGTACCCGCCGTTTTCGAAGCTCCAATTGAAACTGGTGACCTGCCCGCCGGAGACTATCAGTTCTCCGGAGAAAGGGGTGGAGTTCAACGGGCGATACCCGTTGGGGGTTTCGTTGGGCCGGGGGACGAAGGCAAAATAGATCGAGCCGATCAGGGAGCTGTTTTCGCCCGGAGGCGGAAACACGTTGGTGTTGAACTCGCCGTTGATCGCCGGCGATTCGTAACGGTACCAGCCAATGAAGGTGTCGCCGACGTGATAGAGCGGGTCGTTGGAGTTGGTGACGGTCTGGGTGATCGTGCCGACGAACGACAGCGCCGACGCCGAGGTGGCGAGCGAGGCGAAGCAGACGAGCGAGGCGAGGAATGATTTCATGGCGGGAGAAAAAATACGGAGTGGCGGCTGAGGTGCGCGGATGTCGCGAAGGGCGGAGCGATGAGCAGGCGAAGTCGGGCAGGGCTTTGAGCCAACCGCCTGACAGGCCGGTGATGGATCAGCGTTGGAACCGACGGCGGGCCGACAGCAGGCCGAGGCCGCCGACTACGGCGAGAAGCAGGGAGGCGGTGGAGGCGGATTCCGGCGCCGGGTAGGGGTTGGGTTCGGGCGTCTGACTGCTGAAACTAAACGTGCCACTGACGGAGTAGTTGTGAAACTGACCGGTGGATGAATCGTAGGTATAGGGAGTATATGAAAAGAAGCGGATCGCGCCCCCGGTGTTGCCGCTGCTGAAGCTGTAGTTTCCTACGTCATAGTAATAGTTGAAGTTGATGACATTTCCTCCGTTGACCGTCATGTGCACGCCACCGGTGGTGCCGGTGAAGTCGCGCCAGCTTCCATTGAAAAAGGGGAAATAGATCTGCCCGCTCAACGAGGTGTTGCTGGGTTGCTGGGAGTAGGGATAGGGAGAGTAGAAATCGCCGTCGACGGTGGGCGATTCATACTGGAACGAGCCGATGAAGGTCTGTCCGACGGTGAACAGAGGGTTGTCCGAGGATGTGATGGTTTGGGTGATGATGCCGCTGTAGGTGCCGGCGAAGGCGGTGGAACCGAGGGCGAGGAGGGCGATGATGAGCGATTTCATGGGGGTGGAATGCTACCTGTTATGGCGTGAGGGTGGTGCAGCTTGAGGTATGTAGCATCGATCATTCCCTGCGGGCGGCCGTGATAGATTGTAACGACAGGACAAGGGATTGTGAGATCGATTATGACACGCGTATATAATCTGTGCAGATCATATGCCTTGATTAAGACGGGAGGTGTAAGCGGGGCCGACGAGTTGTCGGCGCGGTTTACGGCGCCGGTTGGCGCGCCGGTGGAAGCGATCGCCTAGGGCGTGTTTTCAAAATCGATGAGTGAGTCAATCAAGGAGCGCCGCGAGCTGGACGAAGGCCAGAAAGGTGACGGCAAGTTTTTCGAAACGAGTGCTGATCCGGCGATGGCGTTTAATGCGGCAGAAGAAGTTTTCGATTTTGTGCCGCCAGCGATAATAGCCGCGGTGAAAGGCCGCCGGACAGCGGCGCGAATTTTTGGGCGGGATGCAGGCGCGGGTGCCTTGGCGGCGCAGCCGCTCGCGAAAGTTGTCGGCGTCAAAGCCCTTGTCGCCGACGACACATCGCCGTCGCAAGCAACCGAGCAGCGGCGCGACGGCGAGAAGATCGTGGCGCTGGCCCTCAGCCAAGCCGAGTGCGACTGCGCGCCCGCCACGCTCGACGATGGCCGCCAGCTTGGTGTTGATCCCTCCTTTGGTTCGGCCGATCGCCTGGGCAGCCTGTCCGCCGCGGGGATTCGACCCATCTTGGTGCAGCTTGATGTGCGAACAATCGATATAGCGCAGTTCCCCTTTCGCGCCCTTCGCGACCGCCGCGAGCAGGCGGGCGAAAAGTCCCAGGGCGCACCAACGCCGGAAGCGCGTGTAGACCGAACCCCACGGACCAAAGCGCTCCGGCAGATCGCGCCACGGAATTCCGGTGCGCAAGACGTAGAACATGGCCGCGAACATGAGTTCGTCGTCCTTCGGCGGCCGACCCCGGCGAGGCCCCCTGCGACTTTTGGCGCGCGCACGGTTAATTTTTTTACCCTTCGCCACACGGGCTTAGGGAGCTCCCTACGCTTGGTCATCATCATGCGCGCTCTCGGATCAACGCCCTCTTGCCTTAGTTCCTCCGATTTTGAAAACACGCCCTAGTTGGAGCGGTCGGCCGGGCGGGAGCCTCGCTCAAACTTCGGGCCGGTCCTTGAGCTCGTGGATGAAACGCTTCATCGCTTTGTCCGGGCCGAGCGTGGCGAGGCGCTGGCGCATTTGTTTGCGCTGCCAATTTAGATGAAAGAGTTTGTCCCGCTGGCGTTCGCGGCGATGCCGCGGGTGAAAATAATCCGGATGCTGCGGACCGAGGCGAAAACGGCGGATGGCGTCGACCAGGTTGTCGCAGTCTTTCTGGTATCGGCTGGTCCAGAATACGACGTCCTCCTTTTCGGCGAGGTGGATCATCTGCTGCAGGCCGCTCAGGAAATTGGCGTAGATCACCACGAGATCGTCGGTGGGGCCGATGTCTGACTGGCGGACAAATTCGTCCTTGCGGTCGATCGCCTGTAGCAAGACCTGCTGGGCCGCGATCAGGAAGATATCGGACTCTTCGCTCTCAATATTTCCGACGTGATCCATCCGGCCGTGGACCTGGTCGATATACCAATCGACGTGGCTGTCGGCCACCGGTTGAAAATGCCAGCAGTTCGCCCACCACGTGCGTGCTGGCGTTGGCGGTGAGGGCGATGATCGTGAGTTTTTTCCCGGCGAGCCTGATGCGAATCTGGCGCGTGGCCTCCAGGCCGTCGATGCCGGGGAGCTGGCAGTCCATGAGCACGAGGTCGAAATCCTTGGTGGTGGCCGTCGTGATCGCCTCCTCGCCATCGGGGGAAAAGGTCGCGGTGATCCCCATTTTCTTGAGGAAGAGGTCGATGACCTGGCGGTTGACGGAGTCGTCCTCGACGACGAGGACGCGGCCGCGGAGCGAGGGGGTGACGAAGCGCGGGCCTTCCTCGGCGCGCGGGGTGGCGCTGAGCTCGGGGAGCTTGCAGGGGAGGATGAGCCGGAAGGTGGAGCCCTGGTTGAGCGTGCTCTGCACCTGGATCGCACCGCCCATCGCCTGGGCGAGGCGCATCGAGATCACGAGGCCGAGGCCCGTGCCGCCGTAGCGCCGGCTCATGGAGTTGTCGGCCTGCGTGAAGGGCTTGAAGAGGCGGGCCTGCGCGGCGGAGTCGATGCCGATGCCGGTGTCGGTGACGGTGAAATACATCACGGCCTTCTGCGGCGTGCGCTCGGCGCAGGTGACGGAGAGCTCCACCTTGCCGCGCTCGGTGAACTTGATGGCGTTGCCGAGGAGGTTGACGAGGATCTGGCGGAGGCGGGTGGCGTCGCTGACGATGGCGCCGGGAAGATTGTCGCCGAGGTGGAGGTCGAACTGGAGGCCCTTGTCGCGGGCGCGCGCGAGCATGAGGTCGGCGATGGACTTGGCCGTGGTCGCGGGCGGGAAGGGCGCCTGCTCCAGTTCGAGGCGGCCGGACTCGATCTTGGAGAAATCGAGCACGTCGTTGAGCAGGAGGAGCAGGGACTCGGCGGAGTCGGACGCAGTCTTGAGGTAGCTGCGTTGTTCGGGGGAGAGCGGGGTGTCGCGGACGACGCGGAGCATGCCGAGCACGCCGTTCATGGGCGTGCGGATCTCGTGGGAGATGACGGCGAGGAACTCGCCCTTGGCCTTGCTGGCGGACTCGGCCTTTTCGCGGGCCTCGTCGAGCTCGGTCTCGCGGGCCTCGCGGCTTTTGTTTTCGGCGGTGAGGGCGTCGGCGAGGGCCTCGCGCTCGAAGCGCAGGACGAGGGCGTTCGACAGCGTGCGGTGATAGTAGAGGGTGGCGGTGCCCATGAACCAGACGTAGAGGAACACGCCGAGGCCGAGGGTGATGCCGGTGAGGTCGCCGTCCGCGAGGAAGGTGAGCCCCATGGGGGTCATGATCGCGATGAGATAGGCGATGCTGCCCTTGCGCATCGGGAGGAGCAGGCGGGAGGACCCGGTGCTCAGGCCGGCGAGAAGCAGCGCGTGCGGGACGACGAACGAGCTGTCATGGTGGAGCGACGGAAAGAGCACGGCGGTGGCGCCCCAGCCGGCGCCGGTCAGGACGGTGGCGACCACGAAGCGCAGGGCCCACTTGGGGGTTTCTTCCGGAGACGGGTTGACGCGGACGAAGGCGCGGGCGAGCCACAGCCGGTAGGCCGCGATCGCGAGCATAATGCCGAGCCACCACCAGACGGCGACGGACTGGAGCTTGAACGTGGTGGCGACCGCAAACACCACTGCGACCCCGGCGGAGAGTAGGGTGCCGTTCTGCAGGGCGCCAAAGGCCATGCGGACGAGCTCGACCCGGGTCTTGATTTCAACCTGCGCCGAGGTCGCGCGAAGCGGGACGGCGATGGACGCCGGGGCGGGCGCAGGCGACGGGGCGGGGGTTTTTTCGGGCGGAGTGGCGACGGACATTGGGCGGCGGCTGTGAGCAGTGGATGCAAACAATGCTTATAGTCAGAAGCGTTGGCGAGTCCGGAGGATAGGCAAACGTTCCACCTCGGCCGGGGCTGATTGTAAACAAAGAGGCCGCGGGCGATTAATAACGAGGCGGGACGACGCCTGGCGGCGGACGCACCTACGGAGGCGGACGGCTCGGGAGGGCCGTCCCTACCGGGAGAGCACGTGGGCGGCGGTGCGGAAGGCGAGGGCCATGATCGTGAGGGCGGGGTTGAAGCCGCCGTTGGTGACATGGAGCGAGCCGTCGCAGACGAAAAGGTTGTCGTGGCCGTGCACGCGGCCGAAGGGGTCGGTGACGCCGTCGCGCGGGTCGGCGCTCATGCGGCACGAGCCGGCCTGATGCTGGCCCGCGCTGAATTTCTGCTCGGCGGGCCAGCTCCAGACGCGTTCGGCGCCGCTCGCGCGGAGCCAGTCCTCGGCGCGCTGGCGGATGAACTCGGCGGTGCGGACGGTCTCGGGGTGCGTGGTGCCGCTGAGGCGGGCGACGGGCATGCCAAAGCGGTCGCGAACGGTCGGATCGAGGGTGACGCGGGAGTCGGGCGAGGGGATTTCCTGCACGGGGCCGCGGAGATCGATGCCGCGGCGGAAGAGGTCGCGCATGGCGCGCTTGTGGCCGGCGCCCCAGCGCGGCGTGCCGGGCGGGAGCGACTGGCGGTGGAAGATGAGGGGCAGCTTGACGAAATCGTCGGCGAGCATCGCGCCGCCGATCACGCCGGGATTGCCGTGGTTGAAGCGGGTCGTGGCGACGGAGACGCCGGGGCCGAGGAGCGACGGCTCCACGCCGGGCGGGAGGAGGCCGTAGGCGATGGGGTAATAGTGGCCCTGGACGTGGCGGCCCAGGTGGCCCGAGTGGTTGCCGAGGCCGTAGGGGAAAAGTGGAGACGCGGAGAGCAGCAGCAGGCGGGCGGACTCGATGGCGCCGCCGGAGACGATCACGGTGCGCGCGTGCGCGGCATGGAGGGCGACCGTCGCGGAGCCGGGCGAGACGGGCGCATAGTACGCGACGCCGGTCGCCCGACCGGTGGCGTCGGTGAGGATGCGGGCGGCCTGGGCGCGGGTGACGAGGGTGCAGCGGCCGGTGGCGAGGGCGCGCGGAAGGAGGGTGTTGTGGGAGCCGTTTTTGGCGTCGGTGGGGCAGGCGAAGCCGATGCACTGGGCGCATTGGATACAGGCGCCGCGGCCCTGGTAGGGGCGGGTGTTGACGGCGAGCGGCGGTGTGAAGGTGGGCCAGCCGAGGGAGGCGGCGCCGCGGGCGAGCCAATCGGCGGAGGGCGAGCGCGGAACCGGGGGCAGCGGGAAATCGCGGGACCGCGGGGCATGGGTGTCGCCGAGGTGGTCGCCGGCGACGCCGATCTCGTGCTCGGCGCGCTCGTAAAACGGAGCGAGGTCGGCATAGCCAATGGGCCAGTCGGAGAGCGAGCTGCCGGCGGGCACGCCGTAGCGCGATGCCATGCGGAAATCGTCGGGATGGAAGCGCCACGCCTGCATGCCCCAGACGCGCTCCCCGCCGCCGACGGTAAAGGCGTTGAGGTGGTACCGCGCGTCGTGCGGGAGCACGGTGTGCTCGCGGCCGGCGGGATCGACGAAGACGCGCGGGTGGCCGGCGGGATCGGGCGTGGTGTTGTCGCCGTAGAGGGCGAGGCGGTGGTTGCGGAGGTGGTCGCCGGGAATGTCGGCAAAGGCGAGGTCACGGCCCCGCTCAAGGAGGAGAACGCGGCGGCCGCCTTCTGCGAGGACGCCGGCGAGAATCCCGCCCGCCAGACCGGCGCCGACGATGATGACGTCGTGGTCGCGGGTCATGGGTTGCGATGACCGGAGGGTTTGGTGGGGGGCGTGATGCGCGGGTCGTAACCGAGCATGTGCCACGAGACGCCATCGCGATTGCCGCCATTGGCGGGGTCGGCGTAGAAGCCCTCGTGGGCGAGGTCGACGAGGCGGTTGAAGAACGGATCGCCGGCGGTGTCGAGCGCGGTGAGGAGGGCGTCCTGTTCGGCAACGGAAAGGGTGGCGAACGCGGATCCGCCGGGGCGGGTGGCGGCGGTGGCGTCGAGCTGGGCGAGGCCGACCGAGATCAGCTCGGCGTCGTGGGCGCAGGGCCCCGCGAGTTGGTTAATTACGTAGG
>JAPLTR010000322.1 GCA_026398065.1 Verrucomicrobiota bacterium
GGCTGCCGCTGGCCGAGGTGCGCAAAAGCGAAGCGCATCTCTCGGACCGGCCCGGCCGCGCCCGCGGCACGGTGACTTTTCCAGAAATGCGCCGGGCTCGGATCGGCCTCTGCGTGGCCACACAGCTCGCGCGGCTGGAGCACGACGCGTACAGCCCGGTGTTCGGCTGGCGCTCGGCGCCGCAGGCGTGGGCGATGACGCAGGCGCAGCTCGCCTGGTACCGCGCGATGGAGGAGGCGGGCGAGATGGTGCAGATCCGCGATGGGCGGCAGCTGGACGCGCACTTGAAAAAGTGGCTCGCGGCGGACACGGTGACGGCTTCGAAGCTGCCGATCGGATACCTGCTCAGCCTCGAAGGCGCGGACTCGATTCTCACGCCCGCGCACCTTGAGCGGGCCTTCCACGACGGGCTCCGCGCGCTGGGGCCGGCGCACTATGGCGCAGGCGTGTACGCGCGCGGCACGAGCACCGAGGGACCCTTTCCGGCCAACGGGCTGGAGCTGTTGCGCGAGGCCGGCCGGCTCGGGCTCATCCTCGACGTGACGCACCTGAGCGACGAGTCGTTCTGGCAGGCGTTGAAAATCTATTCCGGCCCGGTGTGGGCGAGCCATCACAACAGCCGCGCGCTGGTGCCGCATCAGCGGCAACTGGCCGACGAAATGTTTCGCGCGCTGGTGGGCCGCGGTGCCGTCGTCGGCGTCGCGCTCGATGCGTGGATGATCGTGCCCGACTGGAGGCGGGGCGAGACCACGCCCGAAGGCGCCAATCTCCGCCTCACGCACCTGGTGGACCACATCGACCACTACTGCCAGCTCGCCGGCAACGCGCGCCACGTGGGGCTGGGCAGCGACCTCGACGGGGCGTTCGGCGCGGAGCAGACGCCGCTCGACGTCGATTCGATCGCCGACCTGACGCTGCTGGCCGAACTGCTCGATGGGCGCGGTTATTCCGAAGCGGACATCGCAGGAATCCTGAGCGGGAATTTCCTGCGGTTTCTGCGCGGGGCGCTGAAGTAGATTGGCACCGGGACGTAGGGGGGGGCTCCGCACGCTGACGTGCGCGGCGACTCAAGGCCCGAATCTCGAGCCACATTTCCTGTCTGATTCCCCGTCCCCGCTCACTTCGTCACTTTGATCACGAAATAGAGGAAGGTGCCGGTCACCTCGGTGAACTGATGCGGGACGCCCTGCGGGATGACGACGACATCGCCCTTCGTGAGCTTGTGGGGCTTGCCGCCGGTGATGCTCTTGGCGCGGATTTCGCCGGCCGCCGTCGTGGTCGGCTCCACTGCGGTGCCGCCCAGTACGAGCGTGGCGTTGCCTTCGGTGATGTAGAAAATGTCCGTGTCCCGGTCGTGGATCTCCGCGACGCCGGGCTCGATGCGTCGGCCGGTCTGGACCTTGTACTGGCTGGTCAGCAGGAGCGGGAGGCCCTTTGCAAAGGCGTCGTCCACCTTGGCGTGGTTCATCACGACCGCCTCGGTGGGCGGCGCGTCGGCGGCCATTGACAGCGAGGCGAAGGGCAGGGCGAGGGCAACGAGCAGGGCGGAGCGTTTCATGGGGTGGGGAGCGGGGTAGAGCGGAATTTTCGCCCCGATACGCTGCGCCACAAACGGCGGTGGCAAAAGCCCAAACTGGCCGGAGCCGACGGCTAGTGGTGGAGGGCTTCGTGCCCGACGGTCGGCGCAGGAGCGGCCGCCGCAAACTTCGCCACCCCGATGAGATTGGCGAGGATCGCCTTGAATTTGTTCAGATCGAGGGGCTTGGTGAGATGTTCATCCATCCCGGCGGCGAGGCATTTTTCGCGGGTGCCCCGGGCGATGGAGGCCGTGAGCGCGATGATGGGTGTGCGGCGGCCCGGCGGCTCGGCGGCGCGGATCTGCCGGGTGGCCGTGTACCCGTCGAGGTCGGGCATGTGCAGGTCCATCAAAATCGCGTCGTACGGATTGGCCAGCGCGAGTCGGATGGCCTCGGCGCCCCCGGAGGCGAGCTGCGGCTTGAAGCCGTTGCGCTCGAGGTAGATTTCGAGGAGGAAACGGTTCGTCTCCATGTCGTCGACGACGAGGATGCGCGGCCGGTAGGGATCTCGCCGCCCATGAGGCCGACCAGCCGCTGGCAGATCGCGAGGCCGAGACCCGTGCCGCCATAGCGCCGCGTGGTCGAGGGATCGGCCTGCATGAACATCTGGAAGAGCTTCGGTTGCTTTTCCGTGGCGATGCCGATGCCGGTGTCGCGCACGCGGATCCCGAGCAGGCCCTGGGGGGCGCCGGGCGCGGGTGCGGTCCAGGTGAGAAACAGCGTGACCGAGCCCTGCGGCGTAAATTTGATCGCGTTGTCGAGGAGGTTCACGAGCACCTGGCGGAAGCGCAGCGCATCGCCGGCTACCAGCAGCGGGTTCACGAGCTGGGCCTCGAAGCGGAGCTCGATCTTCCTCTCCTGCGCGCGGGCGCTGAGCAGGCGGAGCACCTCCTGGGCGGTTTCGACGGGGGCAAACGGCCGGCGCTCCAGGGCGAGGCGGCCCTCCTCGAGTTTGGAAAGGTCAAGGATGTCGTTGATCAGCGAACTCAGGCGCGCGCCCTCGCCGGTGATCGTGCCGACATAGCTGCGCTGGGCCTCGTCGAGCTGCGTCTCGGCGAGGAGGCTCGCAAAGCCCATGACGGCGTTGAGCGGCGTGCGGCTCTCGTGGCTCATCACGGCGAGGACGTCGCTCTTGGCCCGGCTCGCCTCGTCGGCCGCCGTCTTGGCCTGCTGCAGGGCGCGCTCGGTGTCGGCGTGCTGGCGGATCTCCGCGCGCATCAGCGCGAGCAGCGTCGAGCTCGCGAGGACGACCCCGATGAGAAAGGCGGTGCCGCCGAGGGCGATGGCGCGCGCGGTGGCGAGCGTGGGGAGCAGGGGCTCGTGCGGGGAACCGAGGGTGCCGCCCATCCACTCGGCGAGGAGCGCCCCTCCGACCACGAACCCGCCGGCCAGGACGCAGGCCGTGCAGGAAAGACTTTGCCGGGGATGGCGCCGCCGGACGTACCAGTGACACCCGTAGCACGCCACCGCCGCCAGGAGCGCGAGGCCCACCGCATCGAGGCGGTAGAACAGAAAACTGTCGGTCTGGACGGAAGGAGGCATCGGCGGTTTCTGCAGTCAGGCTGCAAAGGCCGCCGGCCCCGGGCAATTTGCGGATGTACTTATCCGTTACGTAGCAACGACTAGGTGTTGCTACGTGGTGCGCTGAGTAACGCGGATAGGTAGCGTTACTGTGCCTGCTTGGCGACTTTGCGGGTCGCCGGCTCCTGCCCGGCGGGCAGCGCGAGCAGGTCGTAGTCCTCGTGGCCCGTGATCTTGACGTCCACAAACTCGCCGACCGGCAGTGTAAGGGGAACGTAGATACGCCCGTCGATGTCCGGGGCGTCGGCTTCGCCGCGGGCGACGCCGGGCTCCTCGATGAGGGCCTTGAGCGTGCGGCCCTTGAAGGCCTTGCTCACCTCGCCGGCGATCTCCTTCTGAAGCTTCATCACGCGGTGCCAGCGGGCTTCCTTCACCTTGGGGGCGATCTGGTTTTCCATCTTCGCGCCGCGCGTGCCTTCCTCCTGCGAGTAGCGGAACACCCCGAGGCGCTCGAACTTCGTCTCCTTGATGAATTCGCAGAGCTCGTCCACGTCCGCCTCGGTCTCGCCGGGGAAGCCGACGATGAACGTCGTGCGGATCGCGATGCCGGGGATGCCGGCGCGGATGCGTTTGATCAGATCGCGGATGTACGCGGAGGAGGTCTCGCGCTGCATCTGGCCCAGCATGTGGTCGCTGATGTGCTGGAGCGGGATGTCGATGTAGCGGGCGACCTTCGGGCACTCGGCGATGGTGCGGATGAGCTCGTCGCTCCAGTGGGCCGGGTGGGTGTAGAGGAGGCGGATCCAGAAATCGCCCTCGATGGCGTTGAGCTGGCGGAGGAGGGTGGTGAGGGCGGTGCCGCGCGAGGAATCGACCGGCGTGCGGGGGTTGGGCCGCTGCTCCCAGGTGTCCATCCCGAAGAAGGTCGTGTCCTGCGAGATCAGGTTGATCTCCTTGACGCCCTCCTTGACGAGCTGCCGCGCCTCGGCGACGACGCTCTCGACGGTGCGGCTGCGGTGCCGGCCGCGGATCTGCGGGATGATGCAGAACGTGCACGGGTGGTTGCAGCCCTCGGCGATCTTGATGTACGCGAAATGTTTCGGCGTGAGCCGGAAACGCGGGGTGTCGTAGTCGGGGATGTAGGTCGACTTGCCCTCGATGAACGTGAGCGGGCCGGCCTTGGCCGAGCGTTCCTTCTCGAAGAGGCCCTCGATGATCGGGGCGACCGTCGTGACCTGGTCGAGTCCGATGAACGCGTCGACCTCGTCATGCAGCGAGGCCGAGAGGTCCTTGGAAAACCGCTGCGACATGCAGCCGGCGACGATCAGCTTCTGGTGCTGGCGGCGCTTCTTCATGCCGCGGTTCTGGTGGGCCTCGAGGATGTGGCTGATCGATTCCTCCTTGGAGGAGTCGATGAACGAGCACGTGTTGACGATGACGACATCCGCCTGGTCGGCGTCCGGGATGACGGACATGCCGGCCTGGTGGAGGTGGCCGATCATGATCTCGGAATCGACGAGATTCTTGGCGCAACCGAGGGAGACGAGACTGACTTTGAGCATGACTTGGGCGGAGGACGGACGGGCGGAAACGGCGAATGAAAAAACCGCGGCTGGAAGACCGCGGTTCGGAAAAGGGTGGGCCGGAACGGCGCTTACTTCTTCTTGGCGGCGAGCTTTACGCGGGCCTTCTTGCGTTTGAGATAGGCGGCGCGACGTTTGCGTTTGATGTGCTTGTTCAGTTGTTGACCCATGGTATTTGGAAGTGTGAGGGGTGAGCCTTCACGACCGCCGCGGGCGAGTCAAGCGCGGGGGCGGACTTGCTTGATCAGCCCTGCCTCGATGGTGGACGAGGGTGAATGGGTCTGATCCGATTTCTAAGCAGCGCCCGGCCGTGATGGTAGATCCCTGCTAGCTCTCTTGCCGTGTCCGTTTGGAATCCTCTGTCTATCAGTACCTCGGCCAAATCTTCCAAGTTCAATGTTGCACGTCCCAGATGAGCTACGTGGATGAAATGATAGAATCTCTCCCAGTCCAGCGGATGCAGGCACTGCTTGTTTGCTGCACTTGCGAACTGGGAAAGATAGTAGTCGGTCCTTTTCGGTACTCGGGGCTTCATCGAATCAGGGCGCTGAACACGCCAAGCGCATTTGCCGTGGTTCTCCCGATACGCAGCGAGCAATGGAGTGAAAAAATTTTCCAGCCGTCTCAACGTACAACTCACGCGTCGGCCGAGTAGCGCCCTGCCACCTATCTGCGCGAATCTCAACTTCCACGGTTCTCTTTCCCCTCAAGCCGATTAGCTGTCCGAACAAACCATTGTGTGGTGTCGGGGACGGTGAAAATACGTTGAGGCAGAATTCGCCCTGTTTTTCGTTCCACGTACAGTGTCGAGACGTACGCCATCCAGGCAAATGAAGCTCTTCTACCTTCAAAATGAAGTCCGATGCCAGTGCCTCGGTCACAATTGTTAAATTCGGTAGGTCGGTCTTCATTTCTTTAGCAGGAGCCCACGCTGTCGAACTACGTAGGAGGAGCTTTCGAATCGCTCCGTTGGATCAACTTTTGCTGTTTTGATCAAATTCCATAAGACTTGCGCGGGAATCGAAGTCGAGTGTGGACTCGATCGAGGCCGTTTGACCGGCTTTCGAACGGTGCCGACTCCGACGGCGCAGAGGGCTTGTCTCCTCGGAGGAGGGCGCGGCTGCGCTAGAAGCACGGGATCAAACGGGTTTGATTAAGTGAGGAATTTGGGCGGCACTGCGAGCAGGATGATTCAAATAATCAACATTTATAGTTGATTTGTGGCGCGGAGGCGATATGCTCGACACTACACTCAATTCAAAATCACGGACGCCGCCTCGGTGCGAGATGCAGAGGCCTCTCGCGACCCGGGCGTCGCCGTGAACTTAACACTCCAACCTCCACAAGCGCTCGCTCCGCCGCACGCCGTAGGCGGCATCCCACTCCAGGTGAATCCGACCAAATCCAACCAGATCCGACCTCGCCCAACCCAGGCAGGGAAACGCGGAGAACGCGGAGCGCGCGGAGGGCGCGGAGACGAGCCGAGGAAGAGGCGATGCGCTTGCGCCGTGCCGGCTGGTCCGCCTCTGCGCTCTTCGCGGCATCCGCGTTTCAACCGTCGGGTTCGTCCGCCGCGGCTGGCATCCGACCAAATCCAAGTAAATCCAACCAGATCGCACCAGATCCGACCTGGTCCCACCCAGGCAGCGAAACGCAGAGCGTGCGGAGGGCGCGGAGACGGACTGGGAAAGAGGCGGGGCGCTCGCGCCTTGCCGGCTGGTCTGCCTCTGCGCTCTGTGCGGCCTCCGCGTTTCAACCGTCTGGTTCGCCGGCCTCGGGTGGAATCCGACCAAATCCGAGTAAATCCGACCAGATCGCACCAGATCCGACCTCGTCCAACCCGGGCAGGGAAACGCGGAGCACGCGATGCACGCGGAGCAGAAGCGGAGAAAAGGCGATACGCCTGGGCGATGATCGCGGGCCTGCCTTTGCGCTCTCCGCGGCCTCCGCGTTTCAACCGTTCCGTTCACCGGCCTCGGCTGGCATCCGACCAAATCCAAGTAAATCCAACCAGATCGCACCAAATCCGACCAGATCCGACCTCATCCGTTTCGGGGCCGACCGCATGAGCCTCTATTATAAATACCGTGCCTTGGGTGGACGGCGACCGCCGCGGCGCCGTGGAGCGGGGCGCACCCCACCAAGGTGCCAACGGTCCCAAACCGACGGCGTTCGGAAATCGCCGTCCAGCTCGCGGTCCGCATGGAGGAAAATCCCTGGCCGGAGAATTGGGCGTGACCCGTGCGCGGCGGGCGTCGAAACTGATCGTCCCCCCGTTACGTTAAATCCCCCTATTATGCGTTTACCCTTCCGGAATCCGGTGTTGGTCGTGTTCGTGCGTGCGTTGGTCGTGCTGGCGACCCTTGGCTGGAGCGCGGTGCGCGCGGCCGATGTTCCGGCGAAGCTGGAACTGCGCGATGGGGACCGGGTGGTTTTTGTGGGAGACACCCTCATCGAGCGCGAGCAGCAGCAGGGGTGGATCGAGACCATGCTCACTTCGCGGTTTCCGGACCGGACCGTGACCTTTCGCAACCTCGGCTGGAGCGGCGACACCCCGGCCGGCGATGCACGGTTCGGCCTGAGCCTCTTGCAGGCGGGCCGGGAGCCGGCCAACGAGGGCTGGACCCAGCTCGTGAAACAGATCGAGGAGGCCAAGCCGACGGTCGTGTTCGTGGGCTACGGCATGGCGAGCTCCTTCGACGGCGAGGCGGGGCAGGAGAAATTTCGCGCGGATTATGCGAAGCTCCTCGATACAATTGGGAAGATCTCGCCCGGCGTGCGGCTCGTGCTGGTGTCGCCGGTGCGGCATGAGAATCTCGGCACACCGTGGGTGGACGGGGCGGCGCACAACGCGTCGCTCGCGCGCACGGCGGCGACGGTGAAGGAGATCGCGGCACAGCGGTCGGCGGCCTTCGTGTCACTCTACGACGGACTCGGCGCAAAGATGCAGCAGGCGGCGACGTCGGGCGGCGCAAAGCTCACCGACAACGGCATCCATCTCAGTGGTGCGGGTTACCGAGCGGCGGCCGAGCTGATCGAGGACACCCTGCTGGGCGGGACACCCGGACCCTGGCGCACGAGCGCGGCGGCGGAGCCCCTGCGGCAGTCGATCATCAGGAAGAACGAATGGTTCTTCCACCGCTCGCGGCCGGAGAACATGGCCTACATCTTTGGCTTCCGGAAAAAGGAGCAGGGCAACAATGCGGGCGAGGTGCTGCAGTTCGACGGGTTCATCGCCAACGAGGAGAAGCGCATCGCGGCGCTGCGGGCGCTGCGTCCGGCCAACGTGCCGGAAATCCCGCTGCGCACGGGCAATCTCAACGCGAAGCCGACGCCGCAGCCGCGGCCGAATTTCACCATCGCCGACGAACTCGAGGTCACGCTCTGGGCGGAAAACCCGCTGCTCGCCAAGCCGCTCCACATGAATTTCGACCCGGCGGGCCGGCTCTGGGTCGCGAGTTCCGAGGTGTATCCGCAGATCGAGCCGGGCCAGGCGGCGACGGACAAGATCATCGTGCTCGAGGACACGACGGGCGGGGGGAAGGCGAACAAGGCCACGGTATTTGCCGAGGGCCTGCTCATCCCCACGGGTGTCGAGCCGGGCGATGGCGGCGTGTACGTCGCGCAGAGTACGGAACTGCTGTTCTTCAAGGACACCAACGGCGACGGCAAGGCGGACGTGCGCCGCACGGTGCTCAGCGGATTCGGCACCGAGGACACGCACCACAATCTCCACACGCTTCGCTGGGGTCCGGACGGGTGCCTCTATATGAACCAGTCGGTGTACACGCGCACCGACACGGAGACGCCGACGGGCGTCGTGCGCCTGAAGGCGGGCGGCATGTTTCGCTTCGATCCGCGCGACCAGAAAATGGAGATCCTGTACCGCGGCTGGATCAACGCCTGGGGCCATCAGTTCGATGCGTTCAACCAGTCGTTTGTGACGGACGGCGCGGGCTTTCAGGGCATCAGTTGGGCGATCCCGGGCGCGACCTACCGCACCCTCGCGCCGGCGCGGCGCGAGCTGCAGAGCGTCAGCCCGGGCGCCTATCCGAAGTTCTGCGGCATCGAGATCATCCGCAGCGCACATTTCCCGGAGAGCTGGCAGGGCGACATCATCACGGAGGATTTTCGCGCGCACCGCGTGGTGCGCTTCAAGATCGCCGAGCAGGACTCGGCGTACGTCACCCGCGAGATGCCGGACGTGATGCGCACGACGGACGGGACCTTCCGCCCGCTCGATGCGAAGCTCGGGCCCGACGGCGCGCTGTACCTCGCCGACTGGAGTAACCCGATCATCCAGCACGGCGAGGTGGATTTCCGCGACCAACGGCGCGACAAGGAGCACGGCCGCATCTGGCGCATCACGGCGAAGGGCCGCGCGCTGCTGCCGCGCACGGATTTTACGAAGCTGGACAACAAGGCGCTGCTCGACCGGCTGCTGTCGGTCAACGGCTACGATCAGGCGCAGGCCAAGCGCGTGCTGGTCGAGCGCGGCGCGGCCCGCGTGCAGGCGGACCTCGCGGCGTGGACGGCGGCGCACGCGACGCCGGGGGCGAGGTTTCAGGCGTTCTGGGCGCACGAGGCGCTCAACCTGCCGACGGGCCCGCTGATGGCGGAAATGCTCGCGACGAGCGATCCGCGCCTGCGCGCCTCGGTGGTGCGCGCGCTGCCGGTGGCGGATTCGCTCCCGGTGCTGGAGAAACTGGTGGCCGACGCGAACCCGCGTGTGCGCCTCGAGGCGGTGCGCGCGCTCGGCAAGCTCGGCACCGCGCGCGCGGCCGAGGTCGCGCTGAGCGCGCTGGACAAGCCGATGGACGCGTTTCTCGACTATGCGCTGTGGCTGACGATCAACGAACTCGCGTCGCCGTGGCTCGCCGCGGTGCGCTCGGGCGCCTGGAAAATCGAGGGTCGCGAGGCGCAGCTCGCGTTTGGCCTGAAGGCCGTGGAGCCGGCGCTCGCCGGCGATGTGCTCGCGCAGTTGCTCGCCAACCGGACGCTGCCGCGCGACGGGTCGGGCCCGTGGCTGGAGATGATCGCCTCGGCGGGCGGCGTGCGCGAACAGCGCCGGCTCTTCGACGCGGTGCTGGCCAACGGGTTCGACGACGCTGCTTTGCCCCGGGCGCTGGCGGCGCTGGCCGAGGCGGCGCGCCTGCGCGGCGTGAAGCCGGAGGGTGATCTCTCCAAGGTCGCGACGCTGCTCGACGCGAAGGCGGGTGCGGTGCGCACGGCGGCGCTGCCGCTCGTGGGGGCGTGGAAACTTTCGGCGCTGGCGCCGGCGGTCGTGAAGATCGCGGGCGAGCCGGGCACGGCGGCGGCGGAGCGGACGGCGGCGTTTGCGGCGCTGCGGGAATTGGGCGGCGCGGGCGTGGTCGCGGAATTGCGCAAGCTGTCGAGGGACGCGGCGACGCCGGCCATCCGGCGCGAGGCCGTGGTTGCGCTGGCGGGCGACGATCTCAACGGCGCGATGCCCCACGTGATGGCGGTACTCCCGGCGACGACGGTCCAGGCCGAGGCGCAGGCGCTGTGGCGCGCGCTGTTGTCGGTGCGGGGCGCGAGCGCGAAGTTTGTGGCCGAGCTGGCCAAGACCAAACTGCCCTCGGCGGTGGCGCAGGCGGGACTGCGCCCGGCGCGCGAGGGCGGGCAGAACCAGCCGCTCGTGCAGGCGCTGATCAAGAGCGCGGGCCTGACGCTGTCGGACGCGCAGCTCACGCCGGCGGAGCTCCAGTCGCTCGCCCGCCAGGCCCTCGCGGCCGGCGACGCGGTGCGGGGCGAAAAGATTTATCGGCGGGCGGAGCTCGCCTGCACCGCGTGCCACGCCATCGGCGGAGCGGGCGGCAAGGTGGGGCCCGACCTCACGAGCATCGGCGCCAGCGCGCCGACCGATTACCTGGTCGAGTCGTTGCTCTATCCGAGCGCCAAGATCAAAGAGGGCTATCACTCCGTGATCCTCACGACGAACGACCAGCAGGAGCTGAGTGGGATGATCGTGCGCGAGACGGCTACGGAGCTGATCTTGCGCAACGCGGCCAACCAGGAGGTGACGGTTGCGATCAAGAACATCGCGAAGCGCACGAGCGCGGGCTCGCTGATGCCGGCGGGCCTGATCGACGGCCTGCTGCCCGAGGAGCGGTTCGACCTGGTGAAGTTCCTCGCGCAGCTCGGGCGGCCGGGGGATTTCGACGCGGCGAAGGGTGGTGTCGCCCGCACGTGGAGCCTCTATCTCGTGACGGCGCGCAACCAGGAGGTGCCCATCGGCGGCGTGGTGCGCGGCGATCCGGCGCTGGCGGACTGGGTGCCGGCGCTGACGCTCGTGAGCGGCACGCTGCCGCCGGAGGCGTTTGCGGCGCTGTCGACGACGTTTGTCAACACGCGAGGCCTGTACGCGGCGACGCGCTTCGAGTCGGCGCGCGGCGGGAAGGTGACGTTCACCGTGGCCGGGGGCGTCAAGGAAGGCTGGGTCAACGGCACGCCGGTGAAAGTCGGCGCGCAGTTTTCTGCTGAGGTGAAGCCGGGCGTTAATACCCTCGTGCTGCAGCTCGACGAGGCTCGCGTGGGCGGCGGACTCCGGCTGAACTCCGCGGACGTCTCGTTCGTCAGCAACTGATTTTTTCCCTACCCATGAAAACCAAATCCACCCTGATCGCATTCGTTGCGTTCGCGCTCGCCGCCCCGCTGTTCGCGGCCGAGCCGAACACCCTGACCGCCGCGGAGAAATCCGCGGGCTGGAAACTGCTCTTCGACGGCAAGACCCTCGACGGCTGGCGCGGTTACAAGACCGAGGCCATCGGCGCGGGCTGGAAGGTCCAGGACGGCACGCTCGCGATGACGGCGCCGAAAAGCGGCGACCTTGTCACGAAGGACGAGTTCGGCGACTTCGAGTTTTCCTTCGAGTGGAAGATCTCGGAGACGGGCAACAGCGGCGTGATCTACCGCTCCGGCTTCGGCGAGTCGGCGAGCTACCGCACGGGCCCGGAGTACCAGGTGCTCGACAACCAGAAGGCCGAGGACAACAAGAAGGCCAACCACCTCGCGGGCTCGCTCTACGACATCGGCGAGGCGCCGGCGAAGGATGTCACCAAGCCGGTGGGCGAGTGGAACGTGGGCAAGATCGTGGTCCGCGGCTGGCACATCGAGCACTGGCTGAACGGCGTGAAGCTGGTCGACCAGGACCTCTCGACCGCCAAGGGCAAGGCCGACCTCGCGGCGAGCAAGTTCAAGGACTGGCCGAAGTTCGCCTCGTTGTCGCGCGGGCACATCGCCCTGCAGGAACACAACCACCTGGTGTTCTTCCGCAGCCTGAAGATCCGCGAGCTGAAGTGAGGTAGTTTAAATTCGGATACGGTCTTTTGGCCTGTAGGGCGTCCGTCTTGCGGACGCCGGTTCGGTGGTCGTAAGAAGGCGTCTGCAAGACAGACGCCCTACAAGGAATCGGGCATCGCCAGCGGTTCGCCGCTGGCGATTTTTTTGCCGTCATGCTGCCAGCGATACACGAGCGGGAGCTTGGTGCGGTCGAGCTGCTTGAAGAGGGCGGGGTCGGCGCGTTTGGGCAGCTCG
>JAPLTR010000191.1 GCA_026398065.1 Verrucomicrobiota bacterium
AGGCGTTTTCCTATTCGGTGTCGCACGACCTGCGGTCGCCGCTGCGCGCGGTCGACGGGTTCTCGCAGGCTGTGATCGAGGACTATGCGGCGCTGCTGCCCCCGGAGGGCCGCCGCTGCCTCGCGACGATCCGGGCTGCCGCCCAGCAGATGGGGGCGCTGATCGACGACCTGCTGGCCTTTTCGCGGCTCGGCCGGCAGTACCTGCGGGTGCAGCCCATCGACATGGCACGGCTGGTTCGCGTCGTGCTCGCGGAGCTGGGCGAGCCCTGGCCGGAGCGAACGGTGGACGTGCTGGTCGGCCCGCTGCCCGAGTGCGAGGGCGATCCGGCGCTGCTGAAACAGGTCTGGCTGAATCTGCTCGCCAACGCGCTGAAGTACACCCGGAAACAGGCGAAGGCGGAGATCGAGATCGGGTGCCGGACCGATGCGGGCGAGGACGTCTTCTTCGTCCGCGACAACGGCGTGGGCTTCGACATGCAGTACGTCGACAAGCTCTTCGGGGTCTTTCAACGCCTGCACCGGGCCGAGGACTACGAGGGCACGGGCGTGGGACTCGCGATCGTGCAGCGCGTCGTGCACCGCCATGGCGGACGCGTCTGGGCCGAGGCCCGCGAAGGGCACGGGGCGACCTTTTATTTTACGGTGCCAGGCCCCAAACAATCATGAACGAAACGAACGCAGTCGAACTCCTCCTGGTCGAGGACAACCCCCAGGATCTGGAACTCACGCTGCGCGCCCTGCGCAAGGCGAATCTGGCCAACCATCTGCAGGTCGCCCGCGACGGCGCGGAGGCGCTGGACTTCATCTTCTGCACCGGGCCGTTCTCGACGCGCAGCATCGCTGACCGGCCCAAGCTGATCCTGCTCGACCTGAAACTACCGAAGGTCGACGGCCTGGAGGTGCTGCGGCGGATCAAGGGCGATCCGCGGACCAAGATGATCCCGGTGGTGGTGCTCACCTCGTCGAAAGAACAGCGTGACGTGGTGGAGAGCTAACACCTGGGGGTGAACAGCTACATCGTGAAACCGGTGAACTTCGAGGGGTTTGCGGGCGCGGTGCGCGACCTGGGGTTTTACTGGCTGCTGCTGAACCAGCCGCCCCGGACCGAGGGCTAGACGGACAGCATGCCGCAGCCGATCAAAATTCTCGTGGTGGAAGACCGCGCTGCCGATGCGGAGCTGCTGGTCCGCGAACTGCAGCGGGCGGGCTTCGCGCCCGAATGGACGGTCGTCGAAACGGAGGCGGCCTACCTCGCCGCGCTGCACCCGGGGCTCGACCTGGTGTTTTCGGACTACGCGCTGCCCGCGTTCAGCGGCACGCGGGCCCTGGCGCTCCTGCAGGAGCGGGTGACGTCGGTGCCGTTTATCTTGGTGTCGGGGACGATCGGCGAGGAAACCGCGGTCAACGCGATGAAGCTTGGCGCGGCGGACTATCTGCTGAAGGACCGTCTCGGCCGCCTCGGGCCGGCGGTGATGCGCGCGCTGTCGCAGGGCCGCCTGCGACGGGAGCGGCTGGCTGCGGAGGTGGCGGCGGCGCGGACCGAGGCGAAATACCGGAGCATCTTCGAGCATTCCGTCGAGGGGCTGTATCAGACCACGGTCGAAGGACGGCTGGTGATTGCCAACCCGATGCTCGCGCGGATCGCCGGCTACGGCTCGGCCGGGGAGATGATCGCGGAGGTCACCGACGTCGGGGAGCAGTTTTATGTCGACCCGGAGGACCGCCGGCGGTTCCAGGCTGCCATCCAGGCCGACGGAATGGTGCGCGGCTTCGAGGCGCAGATGCGGCGCCGCGGCGGGGAGCTGGTGTGGATCTCCTCCGATGCGCGGGTGATCCGCGACGAGGCGGGCAACCTGGGGTTCGAGGGGGCGCTGCGCGACATCACCGAACGGTAGCGGGCGGAGGAGGCGCTTCCACCCCGGGATCGAGCACACCCCGCTGTTTCAGACGCTCCGCCGCAGCATGACGGAAGGCACCCCGATCGGGCTGGAGACCGAGTATTTCCATGCGGACGGTTCGTCGGAGTGGTTTCAGCTCGTGGTCCAGCCGGTGCCCGACGGGCTGTTCGTCCTCTCCTTGGATATCACGGCGCGCAAGCGGGCGGAGGAAAAGATCCGGGGCCAGATCGAGGAGCTCCGCCGGTGGCACGAGGTCACCCTCGGCCGCGAAGAGCGGATCATCGCACTGAAGCACGAGGTCAATGGGCTGCTGGCGGCGGCGGGCCTGCCGCCGCGCTACCAGGGAGGGGACGCATGAGCGCGCCGAATCCGGCGGACGAGGCGCGGCGCATCGCCGCGCTGCGCCGTTACGAGGGGAAGGAGCCGGTCCTGGACCCGGCGTTCGACGATTTTGTGCTGCTCGCGATGCAGGTGAGCGGGGCGCCCGCGGCGGCGGTGGTGCTCGTCGACGAGACCTGTCTCTGGATCAAGTCGAGCTGCGGGCCGCTGCCGGACAACGCCCGGCGGGACCTGTCCTTCTGCACGCATGCGGTG
>JAPLTR010000518.1 GCA_026398065.1 Verrucomicrobiota bacterium
TGCATGTGCGGCGCACCGACGGCGAATGGCGATGGCTGCAACTGCGGTCGCGGCCGCGATGGACGGCCGACGGTCAGCTCCTCTGGGACGGGGTCGCGACCGACGTCACCGCCAAGCGCGAGGCGGAAGATGAGCTGCGCCGCACCACGCGGTGGCTGTTCGCGTCCCAGCGGATCAGCGCCACGGGGGGCTGGGCGCTGAATCTGCGCACGGGGGCGGTGTGGGCCTCGCCGGAGGCCCGGCGGATCTACGACTGCGATCTGCCCAGTCTCACGCAGGCGGACATCGGAAAACTTCCCCTGCCGGAACATCGCCCGGCCCTCGACCGGGCGCTGTGCGAACTGGTCGAACTGGGGCGGCCCTACGATGTCGAGTTCGAGATCACCCGGGGCCGGGACGGCCGTCGCGCCCAGATCCGGTCGCTCGCCGAATACGAGGCGGGCGAGGGCCTGGTCATCGGCGTCGTGCAGGACATCACCCGGCAGAAGGAGGACGAGCGAACGCTGCGGGTGACGCAGTTTTCGATGGAGCACTCCGGCGACGGGATCTTTTGGCTGCGACCGGATGGGAGCTACTTCCGCGTCAACGAAGCCACCGTCCGGCTGACGGGGTACGCGCAGGCGGAATTGCTCACGATGGCGGCGTTCGACCTCAATCCGTCCCGTTCGCCGGCGGACTGGGCGAACCACTGGCGGGAGCTGTGCGAGAAAAAGGTGCTGACCTTCGAGACCCACTTCCGCACGAAGGACGGGCGCGTTTTCCCCGTGGAGGTGACGTCGAACCACATCGCGTTCGAGGGGCAGGAGTTCAGCTGCGCGTTTGTCCGCGACACGACCGAGCGAAAACGGGCGGAGGAGGCCCTGCGGGCGAGCGAGGAGGAGTTTCGCAAGATGTTCGAGGTGGCCTCCGTCGGCATGGCCCAGGCCGATCCGGCCACCGGGATGCTGGTGCGGGTCAATGGCAAGATGGCCGCGATCACCGGCTATGCGAGCGAGGAACTGTGCCGGATGCGCTTCTCCGAGCTGACCCATCCCGAAGACTGGAACCGGGATTGGATCGAGTTTCAACGGCTCGTGAAGGGGGAGATCGCCGAGTACCATTTGGAGAAGCGGTATGTGCGGAAGGATGGCTCGATCACCTGGGTGAGTGTGAACGTGGCGCTGGTGCGCGACCCCGCCGGCCGGCCGTTGCGCTCGATGGCGGCGATCGAGGACATCACCGAGCGGAGGCGGGCGGACGAGGCGCTACGTTTCCACAAAGCCATCCTCGAGGAGACGGGCCGGATCGCCAAGGTGGGCGGCTGGAGTTTCGATGCGGTCACCGGGGAGGGCTTCTGGACCGACGAGGTGGCGCGGATCCACGATCTCGATCCCGCCCTGCCGGTGAACCGGGACGCGGGCCTCAGCTACTACGTGGAGGAATCCCGCGCCCGGATCGAAGCGGCCGTGAAGCAAGCGGTGGAGGCCGCGTTGCCCTACGACCTGGAGTTGGAGCTCCTCAGCGCCAAGGGGGGGCGGAAATGGGTCCGGACGATCGGCCATCCGACGGTGGAAAATGGCCGGGTGGTGAGACTGCACGGATCGTTTCAGGACATCACGGAGCGAAAGCTGGCCGAGCAGCGGCTGCGGGAGAAGGAGCAACTGCTGCACGCGACCGACCGGCGCCTGGCCGAGATCGTGCAGGGCATGACCGAGGCGTGCTTCGCCCTGGACCGCGAGTGGCGCTTCACGTTTGTGAACGACCGGGGCGAGCAGCTGCTGCGGCACACGCGGGAGCAGATGGTCGGTCACCCAATCTGGGAGGTGTTTCACGAACTGGTGGGCACACCGATGGAGGCGAGTTACCGGCGGGTGATGGCGGAGCGCGAGCCGGTGGCGTTCGAGGCGTTTTCGCCGGTGGCGCGGTGCTGGCTCGACATCCGGCTGTTTCCGACCGCGGAGGGCGTGGCGGCCTTCCTCATGGACATCAGCGAGCGCAAGCGGGGCGAGGAGGAGCGGGAGAAGCTGGCGCGCCTGATCGAGCACAGCCGGGACTTCATCGCGATCGCCGACCTCGACGGACGGATCACGTTCATGAACGCCGGGGCGCAGGCGATGATCGGCCTGCCGCCGGACCGCGACCCGAAGACCCTGCGCATCGAGGACTACGTCCCGGAGCAGTGGTCCCGCCGGTTCCGCGAATCGATCATCCCGGTGGTGATGGAGGATGGGCTCTGGCAGGGCGAAATGCAGCTGCGCAACCTGACCACGGGGGCGGTGATCGACGTGTTCCGGTCGACGTTCCTCATCCGGGATGTGGCCGGGCGGCCCTTGTGCCTGGCAAGCGTGACGCGCGACATCACGGAGGAGAAGCGGGCGAACGAAAAGCTGGCCGACGAACGCAACCTGCTCCGCACGCTGTTCGACCTGCTGCCCGACTATATCTACGTGAAGGACACCGAGTGCCGGTTCATCGCGTGCAACGACCGCTGTGCGGAGCGCTTCGGCCTCGCGGCGACCGACCTGTTGATCGGCCAGACCGACCGGGATCTCTTTCCGGCGGAGATCGCGGCGCAATTTGAAGCGGAGGACCGGGGGGTGCTGCAGGGCGGCGCGGTGGTGGAGCGGGAGGAGTCCTACCCGCGGCCCGGGGGAGACCTGGCGGTCGTGCTGGTCACCAAGGTGCCGTTGCGGGACGGGCAGGGGACCATCGTCGGCCTCGTCGGCTGCAACCGCGACATCACGAACCGGAAGCGCAACGAGGAGGCGATCCGCCGGCTCAACGCCGAACTGGAGCAGCGGGTGGTCGAGCGGACGGCGGAGCTGAAGGACGCCAACCGGGAGCTGGAGGCGTTTTCGTATTCGGTTTCCCATGACCTGCGCGCGCCGCTGCGGGCGGTGGACGGCTTTTCCCGGGCCCTGCAGGAGGACTTCGGCGCGCAGCTGCCGCAGGAGGGACTGCGCCAGATCCAGACGATCCGCGCCAGCGCGCAGCGGATGGGCGAGCTGATCGACGACCTCCTGAGCTTCTCCCGGCTCAGCCGCCAGCCGCTGACGCTGCAACCCGTGGAGATGGACCGGCTCGTGCGCTCGGTGCTCGCGGACCTCGCGGACGAATCCAAGGGGCGGACCGTCGAGCTCACCGTGGGGACCATGCCCGCGTGCGCCGGCGATCCCCGGCTCCTGCGGCAGGTGTGGATCAACCTGATTTCGAATGCGCTGAAATACACGCGGCGGCAGGCGACCGCGGTCATCGAAATCGGCTGCGCGCAGGAGGCGGGGGAAAACGCCTACTTCATCCGCGACAACGGCACGGGCTTCGACATGCAATATGCGGGCAAGCTGTTCGGGGTGTTCCAACGGTTGCATCGCGCGGAGGACTTCGAGGGGTCCGGCGTCGGCCTGGCGATCGTGCAGCGCGTGGTGCACCGGCACGGCGGCCGGGTCTGGGCCGAGGCCGCGGTGGGACGCGGCGCGACCTTCCATTTCACGCTCGGAGCGGAACCAAAATCATGAACCCCTCGCCGCCGCCGGAATTTCTGCTCGTGGAGGACGATCCGCAGGATCTGGAGCTGGTGCTGCGCGCCTTCGAGAAGGTGAACCTGGCTCAGCGGGTCCGGGTCGTCCGGGACGGGGCCGAGGCCCTCGAGTTTGCCTTCTGCGAGGGCCCGTATGCCGGGCGTGACCGCGGGGCCGGGCCCAAGGTGATTCTGCTCGACCTGAAACTGCCCAAGGTGGACGGACTGGAGGTCCTGCGCCGCCTGAAGGGCGATCCCCGGACCCGGCTCATTCCGGTCGTGGTGCTGACGAGTTCCACCGAACCGTCCGACATCCAGGCGAGCTATCGCTTTGGAGCGAACAGCTATGTCGCCAAACCGGTGAACTTCGAACGTTTTGTCGACGTCGTGAGGGAACTGGGCCTGTATTGGCTCGGCCTCAACCAAACCCCGTTCGGCGGAGCCTAAACCTGCACCATGCCCGTACCCCTGCGCGTTCTCATCGTCGAAGACAACCCGCATGACGCCGAACTGGTCGTGCGCGAACTGCGCCGCGCCGGCTTCGAGCCGGACTGGCGCGTCGTGGACACGGAGCCGGCCTATCTCGAAAACCTCAGCGGGGATCTCGACCTGATCCTGTCGGACTATGCGCTGCCCGAATTCAACGGCCTGAAGGCGCTCGACCTGCTGAGCCAGCGCGGGCTGGCGGTGCCCTTCATCATCGTCTCGGCGACCATCGGGGAGGACGTGGCGGTGGGGGCGATGAAGCAGGGAGCGGCGGACTACCTGATCAAGGACCGGCTGTCGCGGCTCGGGCCGGCAGTGGAGCATGCGCTCGGGGAGGCCCGGCTGCGGCGCGAGCGGGGCGCGGCGCTGGCCGCGCAACACGAGAGCGAGCAACTGGCCCATGCCGCGTTGAACAGCCTGAGCGCGCACATCGCGGTGCTGAATGTCACCGGCACCATCCTGACGGTGAACAACGCCTGGCGCGCCTTCGCGGTGGAAAACGACGGTGCGACGCAGGCGGTGGGAGAGGGCGCCAACTACCTCACGGCCTGTGACAGCGTGGCGGATTCGGAGCAGGGCGTCGCCCGGGCCGTGGCCGGTGCGATCCGCGACGTCCTGGCGGGGCGACGCGACGAGTTTGAGCTGGAGTACCCGTGTCACAGCCCGACCGAGCAGCGGTGGTTCGTGGTGCGGGTGACGAGATTTGCCGTCGACGGCTCACCGCGGGTGGTGGTGGCCCACGAGAATATCACGGGGCGAAAGCAGCAGGAGCAGGCGTTGCGCGAGAGCGAGGGCCGGTTCCGTCAGGTGGTCGAGAGCATCCAGGAGGTCTTTTGGATGTCTGATGTCGCGAAGGAGCGGGTCCTCTACATCAGTCCCGGCTTCGAGGCGATCTGGGGCCGGTCCTGTGCGGCGCTCTATGTCTCGATGAATGTCTGGGTGGAGAGTCTGCACGAGGACGACCGCGACCGGGTCGTGGAAGCCGCCCGCTGCAAGCAGGCGCTGGGCACCTATGATGAGACGTATCGCATCGTCCGGCCGGACGGCTCGATCCGCTGGATTCACGACAAGGCCTTTCCGGTGCGGGATCTCCGGGGCGACGTGACCCGCGTGGTGGGCGTCGCCGAGGACGTGACCCAGCGGAAGGATCTCGAGGAGCAGTTCCTCCGCGCCCAGCGGCTGGAGGCGATCGGCACCCTGGCGGGCGGGATCGCGCACGACCTGAACAACATCCTCGCCCCGATGCTGATGGTCGCGCCGCTGCTGAAGGAGAAAATGCCGGATGCGCGCGACCTTGAGCTGCTGTCGATGGTCGAAAAGGGGGCGCAGCGCGGCGCCAACATCATCAAGCAGCTGCTGACCTTCAGCCGCGGCGTCGCGGGCGAACGCGGGCCGGTGCAGGTGCGCCACCTGCTCAAGGACATGGTCTCGATCATGCACGAGACCTTTCCGCGCGAGATCACGGTGGAGGAGCGCCTCCCCGGCGAGCTGTGGCCGGTCACGGCGGACGCCACCCAGATCCACCAGGTGCTGCTCAACCTCTGCGTGAACGCGCGGGACGCCATGCGCCAGGGCGGCACGCTGCGCGTCGCGGCCCAGAACGTCACGCTGGGCGCGGGCGACACCGGCCTGCATCCGGCGGCCAAGCCGGGCGCCCATGTGCGTATTGAGGTATCGGATACCGGAGAGGGGATCCCGCCCGCGAACCTGGCGCGGATCTTCGAGCCGTTTTTCACGACCAAGGCGGTCGGGAAGGGCACCGGGCTGGGGCTCTCGACCGTCCTGGGGATCGTCAAGAGCCATGGGGGCTTCGTCACGGTCGACAGCGAACCCGGCCGCGGGACGATGTTCATGGTCTATCTGCCGGCGGACGCCGGGGCCGTGGCGGTCGAGCCCGCGGGCCGGGCATCGTTGAAGCGTGGGGCGCAGGAGCTGATTCTGGTGGTGGACGACGAGGTGGCGATCCGCCACGCGCTGCGGGTCTCGTTGGAGGCCAGCAACTACCGGGTGATTCTGGCGACCGACGGCCGGCAGGCGGCGAGCCTGTATCTCGAGCACCGCGAAAGCGTGCGGCTGGTGCTCACCGACATCATGATGCCCGGGATGAGCGGAGTCGCGCTGATCCGCGCCCTGCGGGCGCTGTCGCCCGAGCTCAGGGTGGTGGCCATGAGCGGGCTGCACGACCAGGCGCGCCACGACGAACTGGTCGAGCTCCGGGTGCAGCAGATCGTGGCCAAACCCTACAGCCAGACCGAGATACTCGACGCGGTACACGGGGCCCTGACCGGCGCGTGAGCGGACCGCGGAGCGGGCCGGCCGGGGCGCACTAATACTGCGCGCGCGCGGCGCTACTGGCGTGCTCCGGCGGGTGGATTGAGATTGTGGGATGCGGAAACGGAATCATCGTTCCACCCAAGTCCTCCGCTTAGCGGAGGATGGGGTAACTAAGAAAGTAATGCCCGCCGTGTAGGGGTACACGGCGGGCTCTTTTTTTGCCCGAAAACGCGGATGCAGCGCCGGGCCATCGCCAATTGGCGCCGCTGACGGCCCCGTCTAATACGCCGCGCGCACGTGGCTACTGGCATGCGGCCGGGACGCTTTGCGAGTTGTGAACGCCGGAAACAGGATCATGGTCTCAGCCAAGTCCTCCGCTTAGCGGAGGATGGGGTAACTAAGAAAGTAATGTCCGCCGTGTAGGGGTACACGGCGGACTCTTTTTTTGCCCAAATCCGACCGTTGGGCGAAGTTTCGAGCGCACGGCCGGGGGCGGATGATGCGAATTGCCTCCCCTTGGGGCCCGGTTCCCGGCACGGTGGCCTCCTCATGGCTCTCATTGGCAAACGCAACCGACTCCCTTTCATCCGTCAGGCGACTCCCGGGTACTACCTGAACGGGGGCTCGCACGGGGAAATCCTGCTGCCGGGGCGCTATCTGCCGCAACGTCCGTCCGTTGGGGAGCTGGTGGACGTGTTTGTGTACCGCGACTCGGAGGACCGGCTGGTCGCGACGACCGAGGCCCCGTACGCAACGGTCGGCGAATTCGCCTTTCTGCGGGTGGTGAGCGTCAATCCCCGGATCGGGGTGTTTCTCGACTGGGGGCTGGAAAAGGACCTGCTGCTGCCGATCCGCGAACAGACCCAGCCCCTGCGCGAGGGCGACTGGCTCGTGGTGCACGTGGCGCTCGACCAAAAGACGGACCGTATCATCGCGAGCGGACGGCTCAACCGGTACCTGAATCTCACGCCGGCGGACTACGTGGCCGGCCAGGCGGTGAAGATGCTGGTGATCGGTGAATCGCCCCTCGGCTACAACGTCGCCGTGAATCACGCCCACCGCGGCCTGCTTTACCACGGGGACCTGCCGGGCCCGCTGACCATCGGTCAGCCGCTCGACGGATTCGTCCGGCTGGTGCGGCCCGACGGAAAGCTCGATCTCGCGCTGGACGCGGTGCGGGTGGGCTACCAGCGCATCGTGCCCGTGACCGAGAAAATCCTGGAGGGGCTGAAGGCCAGTGAGGGCGGCCGGCTGTCGTTGCACGACAACAGCCCGCCGGAGGAAATTCGTGCGGCGTTTGGCGTGAGCAAGAAGGCCTTCAAGCAGGCCATCGGCGTGCTCTTCAAGTCGAAGCAGATTGTGATCGAGAAGAGCGGGATCCGGCTGGCCGGGAAGTGACCGGAGGCGCCCGGAGGTCGCCGTCCGCCTCACGGCGCCTTGGCGGGCGCGGCGGGCGGGGTGTAGCCGGGCGGGACGAGGAGCGTGCGGTTGCTCGGGTCGCGGGCGTCGTCGGTGCGCGGATAGTCGCGCCAGAGCCAGCGCAGCATGTCGGGGAGGATCGCGCCGCCCTGCTTGTTGGAGTGGGTGCCGATGCCCCAGGTGAAGTTCACGTCGTACCCTTTCTCCGTCAGGGCGGCGACCATCTTGATGTTCTGCGCGTGCCAGTCGCGGTCGGGCGAGTAGGTGGCGGCGGCGCCTTCACCGCGGAGGCCGCGGTTGTCGTTCACGCCGTCCTGCAGAAAAATGCGGATAGGTTTCTTCGCCGTCTGGCGGATGAGGTCGGGATAGACGTGGCCGCCGCGGATGTTGGTGAAGCTGCCAATGGTGCTGAGGACCTTGCTGAACTGGTCGGGGCGGTGCCACGCGACGGTGAAGGCGGCGATGGCGCCGGAACTCGCGCCGCCGATGGCGCGGTCGCTGGCGTGCTTCGAAATGTGGTAGCTTTTCGCGAGCGCGGGGAGGAGTTCGTCGACGATCACGCGGGCATACTTGTCGTCGAGGGCGTTGTATTCCTGCGGGCGGTTGGTGGAGCGGTCGCCCCAGTCGGAGGCGCTGGCCTCGGGCTGCTCGGGCTTGCGGCCGGGATTGATGAAGACGGCGATCGTGACCGGCATTTCCCGGCGGTAGATGAGATTGTCGAAGACGGCGGGCACGCGGTAGTCGCCGGTGGGGCGGAGGAAGGCCTGGCCGTCCTGGAAGATCATCAGCGCGGCGGGCGTGGCCGGGTCGTATTGAGCGGGCACATACACGCAGTAGTCGTGGAGCGTGCCGGGGTAGGCCTCGCTGGGGAGCTTGGTCCACTCGGTGACCCTGCCCTGCGGGACGCCGGGCTGGACCTGGGAGTCGGGGCCGAGTTTGTACACGTCGTCGAGGGGCGCGGCGGAGGCCGGGGCCGACAGGAGACCGAGGAACGGAAGGGCGGCGAGCAGACGGAGGGACGCGAGGTTCATGGGGTGCGCCGAGACAGGCGGTTTCGCGGCCCGGCGTCGAGCCGGATGACGGGCGGGGCGGCGGCGCCTCAGCGCCGTTTGTAGAGGTCGTCGTCGTAGCGATCCACGTGCTCGCGGACACAGCTCATCCAAAAACTGCAGGCCTCGCGGTAGGTTTCGCTGTCCTTGACCTTCCGGCCGAAGAAGGCGCTGCGGTCGAGCAGGCGGCGTTCGTACCAGAAGTGGTCGTTGCTGATCTCCCTCGGCCGGTCCTCCCAGGCGCGGCGGAGGACAGACAGCGTCGCGCGGCGCTCGATGGTGGTGGCGGCGCGCAGCGGAATTTGTGGTGGGCGTGAATCTGAGTCGTCGCAGCCCGCCAGGCTGGCCACGACGGCCAGCAGGGCGACCCGCAGGAGTTTCCTCATTGAACCTACATCGGATGGTCCCGGGGAAACTGAACCGGGCGCCGCGCTTTCCGGCTCCGTAGTAGTCCGTAGGGACGCGCCGGTAAGCGCGGCTACATCTTCCGCCCGGCGGTGCGCTGCGCCTCGATGTACTCGACGAAATCGGCGCCCTCCTGCGGGGTCGCAAAGTAGGGGATCAGAGCTTCGGCGTTGGTCAGGGGTTTGCCGGGGTTGGCGGCGCGGTAGGCGTCCATGGCCCGCTTGCCGGCCGGTTCGAGGCGGCGGCCGAGTTCGTCGGCGCGGACTTCCTCCGCGGTCTGTTGCGGCTTGGTCGTGCTCTGGCCTTTCGGATCGTAGGTCACCGTTTCCCCACTGGCGGTGGTGACGGTCAGGGCCGCGCCTTGCACGAGGGAGATGGCGGAGTAGTTTTCGCCATCCACCTGGTTGAGGCGTCGAATGTACTTCTTCTCTCCGACGATTTCATCCAGCGAGGCGGGGCCGCGGCCGTTTTCGAGATAAAACTGATCGAGGGCGGCGGCCAGTTGGCGGAGGTTGTTGAGCATGGCCTTCTGCTGCATGGCGCGACTCGGGGGCGTGGAATTCGCGACCTCGGCGACCGACGGGCGCCGGGCGACCGCCGGAGCGGCGGGCGGCGGCGCGGTGCGCAGGGCGGCGACGCTGGCGTTGAGGCGGTCGACCTCGGCCCGGAGGGTGGCGTTGTCCTTGCGGAGCGAGGCGATCAGCTCGACCTGACGCGGGGTTTCGAGGGGCGGAGGCGGCGGGGCGTCGAAGTCGCGGCTGAAGCCGAAGTAGGCGCCGGCGCCGAAGGCGGCGAGGGCGCTGAGACTGGCGGTGGTGAGGAGTTTCAGGCTCATAAAGGTGGTGGCGGTGGCGGCGAGGCCGGCGGCCCCCGCGGTGGCGAGCGAACGTGCGGCGAGGGTGGCGGCGAGTCCGGCGGGGGCGGAGACCAGGGGCTGGCCCGAGACGAGCGCGCCCAGCGCGGCGGCGGTGGAGGTGATGCCGCGGCGGGAGAGGACGTCGCGGAGCTTGTCGAGGGCGCGGGCGGTGCGCACGCGCGCGGCGTCCTCCGAGATCCGGAGCGCCGCACCGACCTCGGCGAAGGGGCGCTGCTCAAGAAAGCGGAGGACGATGGCGGCGCGGTCGGCCTCGGCGAGCACGTCGATGGCGGAGTCGAGGTCCGGGCGCAGGCGGTCCCAGTCGGGCGGCGTGTCGGCGGCGGCGGGCGCGAGGGCGTGCGCGGCGAGCTCGCGGGCATGGCGGCGCTGCTCGGAGATCATGAGATTGAGGGCGGCGTTGCGCGTGGCGGTGTGGAGCCAGGCGTTGAGCAGCGGATGGCGGGCGAGCGTCCGCGCCTCGCGGGCGAGCGTGGTGAAGACCTGTTGCGCGACGTCCGCGGCCCGATGGGTGTCGCCGCCGGTGCGCCGCAGCGCGGCGCCGTATACCAGATCGACATGACGGCGGACGAGCTCGGTGAAGGCGGTCTCGGAGCCTTCCTCGGCGTAGCGGTGGAGCAATGAGGCGTCATCATTCATGCGGGATCACCAGCTAAACAGCGCCGCCTCGCCGAACCGAACAAAGAATCGTCGGCGGGCGCCGCGGGGCGCATGCGGGAATGGGCTTGCGGGGGTGTCGCGGTGGTTTTTTGCTGATCGCCTGCTTGTCGCCGGGCGATCTTCGCCCGGTCCCGCCCCGGAATCCAACCCCCAGAGAAGACCATCACCATGTCGTCCTATACCCGTCGTGAATTTGCCAAACTGGCCCTGACTGCGCTCCCGGCAGCCGGCCTGCTGTCCAGCGTGACCTCGCTGCGCGCCGCCGAGACTCCCGCCACCGCGGGCGGCAAGCCCAACTCCAAGGTCGCGGGCGTGCAGATCGGGCTCAACGTGCCCTACAGTTTCTCGAACCCGACGATGAGCGGCGACGACATCATCAAGAACTGCGTGGCCCTCGGCGTGAGCGGGGTGGAGCTGCGGACGCAGCCGGTGGAGGCGTTTCTGGGCTCGCCCGTCCCGGCCTCGGTCGCGGCCAAGGGCGCGGCGGCCGATCCCGCGACGGTGAAGGCCACGGCGGCCACCCTCGAAAAATGGCGGCTCGCGGTCCCGATGGACCAGGTGAAGGCGTTCCGCAAGAAGTTCGACGACGCCGGCGTGAAGATCGAAATCGTGAAGGTGGACGGCATCTTCAAGATGTCCGACGCGGTGCTCGACTATGTCTTCACGATGGCGAAGACGCTCGGCGCGCGGGCGCTTTCGACGGAAATCTCCAAGGACGAGGCGGATCATGAGCGCGTCGGCAAGTTTGCCGACAAGCATCAGTTCTGGATCGGCTACCACGGTCATGCCACGACGAACGAGGAGCATTTCCTCAAGGCGGTCTCCACGGCCAAGTATAACGGCATCAACCTCGACATCGGCCACTACGTGGCGGGCGGCAACGGCTCGCCGGTGGAATTCCTCAAGAAGCACCATGCCAAGGTCACGCACGTCCACATCAAGGACCGCAAGTGGGTCGAGGCGACGAAGAACGGCCCGAACACGCCGTTCGGCGAGGGCGACACGCCGATCAAGGATGTGCTGCGCCTGATCCGCGACAACAAGTGGCCTATCCAGGCGACGATCGAGTTTGAGTACAAGGTGCCGGAGGGCTCCACGCGCATGGCGGAGATCGCCAAGGCCGTGCAGTACTGCCGCGACGCGCTGGCGTAAGCGGTCGGGCGTCCGTCTTGCGGACGCCAGAGAGGTGCTTGGACCAAGGCGTCGGCAAGACCGACGCCCTACGTTCAGAACGTGCGGCGGAATTTCTTCCAGAGTTCGATGGAGCGCTGGGAGGTCTCGAACTCCGGGTAGCGGCTGCCTTCCTGCTCGAGCAGGTAGAACTCCACGCCGCCCACGGACTCGGCGGCGGTGATGATTTCCTTCCACGGCGTGGGGCTCTCGCCGAAGAGGACGCGGTAGGCTTTTTCGTCGGCCTTCTCGCCGGGCGCCCAGTCCTTGAGGTGCAGGCTCTTGATGCGGCCGGGATTCGCCTTGATCCATGCGACGGGGTCGATGCCGGCCTCGAGGGCGGTGCCGACATCGAACTGGAGGATGAACTCCGGCGGCGTGTGGGCGGCGAGGACGTCCATGATGCGCTTGTCGCCGTCGAGGAGGGACCACTCGGTCTTGTGGTTATGGAAGCCGGCGGAGAGCCCGTGCGGCTTGAGCTGCTCCACGGCGACGGTGAGTTTCTCGCCGAGGGACTTCCAGCCGTCGAGGCCCTTGGCCGTGCCGGGGGCGGACGAGAGGATCAGATGGCGGCAGCCGAGAATCTGGTTGAGCTCGATGGCCTTGTTCATGCCGTCGCCCGGCGTGAACGACTGGAAATTATTGTGTGTCGAATAGCAGCGGAGGCCGAGGTCGTCGATCAGGGTGCGCACGCCCTTCGCGAACGGGAGCGTCCACGTGGCGTAGGGGGCGTAGAACTCGACGACCTCGTAGCCCTGCTTCGCGACGGTGCGGAGCGTGTCGGGGAGGTTGCGCATCAGTTCGGTGCGCACGGAGTAGAGCTCCAGGCCGATCGGGTATTTTTTGGGCGCTGCGGGCTGCGCGGGCGGCTCGGCGGCGAAAGCGCTCGGCGCGAGTGACTGCGCGGCGAGCACGGCGGGGACGGCGCCGGCGAGCGCGAGAAAGTGGCGGCGGGAAAGCGGGGCGGGGGATTTTTCGGGGGGCATGAGGTCAGTCATAGCCCTCCGACCGCCGTGAGAACAAGCGGCAAACCGCCCGCGGTGGCGGCGGTCAGCCGGCGGTCGCCAGCACGGCGTCGACGCCGCGGGCCAGCGCGTCACCGGCGGGACCGGCGGGGGCGACGAGGGTGGCGCGGGCGAGGGCGGACGGCCAGCCATGGGGCATCGCGACGGAGGTGCGCACCCACTCGAACATTGGCACGTCGTTGTCGGCGTCGCCAAACGCGAGGGTTTCCTCGCGGGCGATGCCCAGTTGCGCGGCGAGGGCGACGAGGCCGGTGGCCTTCGTCACGCCGGGCTGGACGAACTCGAAGAGATGGCGGTGCGAACGGATCTTCTCGGTGGGGATGGCGGCGACCTGCGCGTGGGCGGCGAGAGCGGTGAGCTGGTCGGGCTCGCCGACCCAGACGATCTTGAAGGTGCGCTCCGCGAGAAATTCGTCGGTGGAAACGCGCTTCGGGCGGAAGCCGATGTGTTTCGCATAGGTCTCCACGGCGACCTCGCTGTCGGTGATGATGCCCTCGCGCCCGTAGACGAGGGCGGGGAAATTGAGCTCGCGGCTCAGGGCGAGGACCTGCCGGGCGGCCGCGGGGTCGAGGAAGGACTCGTGGAGCGTGCGGGCGCGGTCGACGTCGGACACCTCGGCCCCCTGTACGGAGACGATCCAGCGGACGCCGGGCAGCGCGCGGGCGAACGCGTGCATGGTGCTGTGGTGCCGGCCGGACGCGAGGACGACCTCGATGCCGGCGGCCTGCATCCGGGCGACGGCCCGCGCGTTGGCGGGACTGATCGCGTGATCGGGGCCGAGCAGCGTGCCGTCGAGGTCGATCGCGGCGAGACGGTAGCGGCGGGAGGAAGAGGATGAAAGCGCCATGGCAGGGGAAGAGGCTTGGGGCGCGGAACGCGATTGAACAGCGCGATTTTTCTTTGCGCTCCGGCGCAAGATCGACCGGGCTTTCCGCCATGAGCACACCCCGCCTCATCGCCCTGTCTTCCCTGGTGGTCCTGCTGTCGGGCGCCGGGCCGGGCGCGCGGGCGGACGTGAAGCTGACGAAGGCCGATGACCGGGTGCGCGTGGAAATCGACGGGACGCTGTTTACCGAGTACGTGTTCAAGGGCGCGTATCGGCCTTACTGTTACCCGGTGCTGGCGGCGGACGGGACGGGGCTGACGCGGGATTTTCCGATGAAGCAGGGCACGGGCGAGGACGAGGATCATCCGCATCACCGGTCACTCTGGTTTGCCTATGGCGACGTGAACGGGGTCGATTTCTGGAATCAGGACGACGCGGGCAGCAGGCGGCCGAAGGGGAAGATCGTCCATGATGCTTTGCTGGAGGCGGCGGGAGGGAGCGCGACGGGGACGATCCGGGCGCGCAACCGCTGGGTGGCGCCGGACGGCCGGGAGTTCTGCATCGATGAGCGGACGATGCGGTTTAGCGCGGAGGGCGACAGCCGGATCATGGACATGGAGATCTCGCTGAAAGCGCCGGTGGATGCGCCGGTGCAGTTGGGGGACAACAAGGACGGCGGGATGGCCGTGCGCGTGGCGCAGTGGATGAACCTCCCGCGACCGCCCAACGGCCGGCGGTTCACGGGCGGCGCGGGGCACCTTGTGACGGCCAGGGGCGACCGCGACGAAGCCGCGTGGGGCAAGCGCGCGGACTGGTGCGACTATTTCGCGGAGCGCAACGGCAAGACGTATGGCATCGCGATCTTCGATCACCCTCAGAATTTACGGCATCCCACCTGGTGGATGGCGCGCGACTACGGTCTGTTTGCCGCGAATCCGTTCGGGCAAAA
>JAPLTR010000203.1 GCA_026398065.1 Verrucomicrobiota bacterium
GTGTCGCGCTCCGCGCCCAGGGCGACACCGTGCTTTTCCTCGAGAACCCCAACGGCGTCGACTCCGCGACCCGCCGCGCGATGCTCGACTCGCTCGCGAAGTTCAACGCCCACGCCCAGTCGCGCCACGGCGACCCCGAGACGCTCAACCGCATCGCCCAGTACGAGATGGCGTTCCGCATGCAGACCAGCGTGCCCGACCTGACGAACTTCGCCGACGAGTCGCCCGCCACCCTCGACCTCTACGGCCCCGACGTGAAGACCCCCGGCTCCTTCGCCGCCAGCTGCCTCCTGGCCCGCCGCCTCGCCGAGCGCAATGTCCGGGTCGTCCAGATTCTCCACCGCGGCTGGGACCAGCACGGCAACCTCCCGAGCGACCACCGTCTCCAGTGTGCGGATACGGACCAGGCCTGTTACGCCCTCATCACCGACCTCAAGCAGCGCGGCCTGCTCAAGGACACGCTCGTCGTCTGGGCCGGCGAGTTCGGCCGCACCGTCTACTCGCAGGGCACGCTAACTCAGACCAACTACGGCCGCGACCACCATCCCCGCTGTTTTACCGTCTGGATGGCCGGCGGCGGCGTGAAGCCCGGCCTCGTCTACGGCGAGACCGACGATTTCTCCTACAACATCGTGCGCGACCCCGTGAGCCTCTACGACCTGAACGCCACGATCCTCCACACCCTCGGCATCGACCATGCGAAGTTCACGTTCAAATCCCAGGGCCTCGACCAACGCCTCAGCGGCGTCGAGCCCGCCCGCGTGGTGAAGGAGATCCTGCTCTGAGCCGACGGGCCGGTTCACCGAGGTCACGGAGGCGCCACCGAGATCACCAAGCCGGCCTCCGTGCACTCGGTTTGGACCTCGGTGTCCTCTGTGACAGATAAAGCGGCCTTCACACGGCCTCTTTTCATGTGTTTCGTAGTTCCCCCTTTTCCGCTCCTCTGCTCTGTCTTTTTCCGTGTCTTCCGTGTGTTCCGTGGGCCCTTCCAAAACAATAGATAGTACGCGCCCCTCCGCCCTCCCCTTCGTTGCTCCTCGTTGAAACGCCTCGCCCTCCAGCTCTACCGCTTCGCCGTCGTCGCCACCATCGCCTGGCTCGTCCGCGATGTCGCCGTGCGCCAGCGTATCCAGGGCGAGTCACCCGTCACCGCCACCGAGGTCGTCTCGCTCCTCCCCGCCGCCGTCTCGCTGCGCCCCGACGATTCCACCCGCGACGGCCTCTTCGTCCTCGACCGTGCCGGCCGCGAACTCGGCTACGTCGTCCGCACCCAGCCCCGCTGCCGTGACATCATCGGCTATGCCGGCACCACCGACGCCCTTGTGGTCCTCGACCGCGACTGGAAAATCCTCGGCCTCAAAATTCACTCCTCCGAGGACACCACCAGCTACGTCCAGGACATCGCCCTCGACCGTCGCTTTCTCAAAAAATGGAACGGCCTCACCTGGGACGCCGCCGCCGACCTCGATCTCAAGGCCGCCGGCATCGAAGGCGTCTCCGGCGCGACGATGACCAGCATGGCCATCGCGCAGAGCGTGAAGGCCCGCCTTCAGCTCAGCCGCGATGAAATCGCCGCGCGCGCCCCCCTCCGTTTTGGCTGGCACGATTTCGGCCTGGTCGCCGTCCTCGCCGCCGCCGCGCTCATGGCCTTCGGCAAACCGGAGTGGCGCCATCGCTGGAAGCGTCCCTACCAGATCGCCCTCGTCGTCTACGTCGGCCTCATCGCCGGCGACCTCCTCGCGCAAAAGCTCCTCGTCGGCTGGTCGCGCTCCGGCCTCCCATGGACCACCGCCCCCGGCCTAGTCCTGCTCGCCGCCGCGGCACTGCTCGTCCCGTGGACGACCGGAAAACCGTTCTACTGCCACCAGATCTGCCCGCACGGTGCAGCCCAGGAACTGCTCAGCCAAGTGCGCCCCGCGCGTTTCCAGCTCACCCTCCCCGCCTCCGTGATCCGCGGCCTGGAGTATCTCCCGGCCGGTTTCCTGGTGCTCACGCTCGTCGTCGCCCTCCTCGCCGTGCCGCTCGACCTCGCCGGCCTCGAACCCTTCGCCGCCTACATCGTCCGCTCCGCCGGAGTCGCCACGCTCGTCGTCGCGGGCGTCGGCCTCGCCGCCTCGTTCTTCGTCCCGCAGGCCTACTGCCGCTTCGGCTGCCCCACCGGTGCGCTCCTCAACTTCGTCCGCACCCGCGGCGTCACCGACCGCTTTTCCGCCCGCGACCTCGCCGCCCTCGCCTT
>JAPLTR010000282.1 GCA_026398065.1 Verrucomicrobiota bacterium
GGCCCACGGCCTGGAGGGCGTTGAGCCCGAGATTGACGAGCGCCTGCGTGAGCTGGGCGGGCTCGGCGCGCAGCACTGGCAGCGTCCCGGCGGGCTGCAGGAGGAGATCCACGCCGTGGGCCGCCGCCTCCGGCCGCAACAGCGCGCAGACGTGGTCGGCGACCGCGGCGACATCCACCGACTGCAGATCGACCCCCGTCCCGCCGGCGAGGCTCAGAAACTGTTTCACGAGATTGTCCAGCCGCTCCAGCTCGCCGCGGATGATGCGAAAGCGGTTCGCCGAGCGGTCGCGCAACTCGGGGGCCGTGCGGGCCACGTCCTCCTCGAGGAGCTGCACATGGACGTCGAGCGAACTGAGCGGGTTGCGGATCTCGTGCGCGAGCCGCGCCAGCAGCCGCGCGAGGAGGAGTTGTTTCTCCTGCACCGCCGCCTTGCTCACCTCCTGCAACATGGCGCGGGCCAGGATCGGCTCCATGGCGGTTTTGTCCCCCGCTGGTGAAGAGGGACCGGACGACCTGGGCGAAGCGAACACCGGTTTCACAACCCGGCCAGTGAACCGGCCGGGCGCCGGGCCGTCAACCGACCAGACCCGCGCAGGTGCGGTTTCCCCGCGGCAATAAGCTGACGTCACGCTTCTCCGCGCCCCGCTGCTATCGTCGCAAGACCGGCAGCGCCGGATGGCTTTCAGGTCCGCCTCGGACACAATCTCCCTCCGTGAAAACCTCCGTGTCGTCGTCCCTGCCCCGTCGCGACTTTATCACCGCGCTCGGCGGTCTGGGTGTGCTCTCCGTCCTCGGCAACGCCACCGCGGCGGCCCCGACCAACCCCGCGCCGGCGCGACCGGGCCGGCTCCGGCAGGGTCTGTGCAAGGGCGTGTTCAAGGGCACCAATCTCGACCTCGACGGCATGTGCCGCGAAGCCGCGCGGCTCGGGGCGGTCGGCATCGACCTCGTCGGGCCGGAGGCGTTTGCCAGTCTGAAGAAATACGGGCTGATCCCCTCGATGCTGCCGGGCGGCAGCGGGATCAAAAAGGACGGAATTAACGACCCCAAGAATCACGCGATGGTGGACGCCAAGATGCGCGAGGCGATCAAGGCCGCCGCCGAGGTGAAGGCACCCAACGTCATCGTCCTCGCCGGCGATCGCGAGGGCCTCTCCGACGAGCAGGGCATGGAAAACTGCGCGGTGTTCCTCAACAACATCAAGCGCCTCGCCGAGGACTCCGGCGTCACGCTCTGCATCGAGCTGCTCAACAGCAAGGTCAACCATCCGGGCTACATGTGCGACCACACCGCGTGGGGCGTGGCGCTCTGCAAGCGGGTGAACTCGCCGAACGTGAAGCTCCTCTTCGACATCTACCACATGCAGATCATGGACGGGGACATCATCCGCACGATCCAGCAGAACTTTGCGTATATCGGCCACTACCACACCGCGGGAAATCCCGGCCGGCACGAATTCGACGAAACGCAGGAGATCAACTACACCCCCATCTGCAAGGCCATCGCCGACCTCGGCTACAAGGGCATCCTCTCGCACGAGTACACGCCCACCAAGGACGCGCTGCCGACACTGGAAAAGATGATGCGCCTCTGCGACGTGTGACCGCGCGCGACCAGCCGAGGACCCTAACGGGGGCCCGCCGGCACACCGAGCGGGACGGAAAATCCGCCCGGTGACGGATTCTTTTCTTACGGTGTGGCCCCAAGTTTGTCACAACCATTGTCGCTGAATGACCTTCACAGGCGTTCCCCGCCTGGCGCCACGTGACCCCTCTCCCCTATGCCGCGTCTCCTCCGTGCCCGTGACAATCAGAACCGTCCGCTCGTCGCGCCGCTCGTCGGCCGGCTGGCGTTGAGCTATTTCAATCTCCTGCGCCTGCGCGCAGGCGAGTCGTACACGCTCGACGTGCCGCAGTGCGAGTTGCTGTGCGTCGTCCTGTCCGGCCAGGCGGAGATCGCCGCGGGCGCCAAGTCCTTCGACCGCGTGGGCCGGCGCGCCAATATCTGGGACGGTCCGGCCGACTCCGTCTATTGCGGAACGTGTCCGCGCACGACGGTGCGCGCCCTGCGCGACGGCACCGAGGTGGCCGTCGCCGGCGGCGTGTGCGCCCAGCCCTTCGCGCCCTTCCGGATCCCGCCCGAGGAAGTCTCGATGGTCGAGGTCGGCTCCGCGGCGACGCACTCGCGCCGCCGGATCTACCACATCCTCGGCCAGAACGGCGCGGGCCGCGCCGGCAACCTCCTCGTGAGCGAACTCTACGCCGACGCCGGCTGCTGGTCCGGGTATCCACCCCACAAGCACGATGCGGAGCGGCCGCCCGAGGAGACGGCTTTCGAGGAGATCTACCACTACCGCTTCCGACCCGAGACCGGATTCGGCGCCCAGTTCTGCTACGAGGAGCAGGCCGGCGTGCCCGACGCCCCCGAGCCGCAGGTCGTGATGACGCGCCACGGCGACACGTTTCTCGTCGACCGCGGCTACCACCCGACCGTCGTGTCGCCGGGCCATGAGGAGTATATCTTCACGATCCTCGTCGGGCGACACCAGCGCTCGCTGGTGCAGTCCTTCGAGCCCCAGCACCGGCACCTGATGGCAAAGATCCCCGGCATCGACGCGATGCGCGACAAGTTCAAATGAGCGCGTCGACGGCGCCGCGGTTTCTGCTCGCCCGGCGCGTGCGCCCACCTGACGTTGCCTGAGCACCCATGGCCGCCAAAAACCCCCTCTTCGATCTCACGGGCCGCGCCGCGCTCATCACCGGCTCCAGCCAGGGCATCGGTTTCTCCCTCGCCTGCGGACTCGCCCAGGCCGGTGCGGCCGTCGTGCTCAACGGTCGCGACGAACCGAAACTGGCGGCGGCCGCCGGCGCCCTGCGCGCGGCGGTCCCCGGTGCCCGGGTGGCGACGGCGGCCTTCGATGTGACCGATGCCGCGGCCATCGCGCGGGAGGTGGAGCGGATCGAGGCGGAGTTCGCCCCCATCACGATCCTCATCAACAACGCCGGCATCCAGCGCCGCGCGCCCCTCGCCGAGATGACCGAGGCGCAGTGGCGCGAGGTGCTCGACACGAATCTCACCAGCGTCTTCCTCGTCGCGCGCGCCGTGGCCCCGCGCATGATCGCCCGCGGCGCGGGCAAGATCATCAACACGTGCTCCGTGATGAGCGAGGTGAGCCGCCCGACGATCGCCAACTACGCCGCCGCGAAGGGCGGCCTGAAAATGCTGACCCGCGCGATGGCCGTCGAGTGGGCGAAGCACGGCCTCCAGTGCAACGGCCTCGGCCCCGGCTACATCGTGACCGACCTGAACCGCTCGCTCGTGGAAAACGTGGAGTTTAACAAGTGGATCTGCGGCCGCACCCCCGCCGGCCGCTGGGGCAAGCCCGAGGAACTCGTCGGCGCCGCCGTGTTTCTCGCCTCGCCCGCGTCGGATTTTGTGAACGGGCAGATCCTCTACGTCGATGGGGGATTGCTCGCGGCGCTGTAGGGTCAGCGGGTCCGGGGGTAGGGCCTGACCTCCGGGCAGGCCGTGGTGAGCATGCTCTGTTTGGGTGCGGATATCCTGACGGCCCGCTCGGAGATCGGGCCCTACCCGCAGAAGGCTGATTGCCCAGAAACGCCCGGTTATTTGTTTGTCGCGATCAGCGGCATGAACGTCATCGGCGGAAAATCCACCGACGCGGGCGGCATTTCGCCGCGGAAAAATCCGGCGATGCCCGCGATGACGGCGGCGGGGCGGAGCTGGGAGTTGTGGCCGGCGTTGGTCACGACGAGCAGCCGCGCGTTCGCGAAGCCCGCCATGATTTCACGCGTCTGCGCGACCGGCGTGATGCCGTCGAGCGTGCCGGCCACGAACAGCGTCGGCACGTCGCTGCGGACGGGAGCGCGAAAGGCATCGCCGAGATCGGCCATCGCCCACGCGCGGTTGATCTCGGGAAAGGGAAAATTCATCGCCTCGCCGAGGAGCGCGGTGGCGGCCTGCGAGCGGATCAGTTCGGCGCGGGCAGGGGTGACACCGGATGCGGCGTCGGTGGTCAGCCACGTGTAGGAGATCGGGCTGCGCAGCAACTGCCCAAGATTGAAGACGAGCGACCACGGGCGTCGGCCGGCGTCGAGCTCGTCGAGCAGCTTGGGGAGGAACTTCGTGTTGTCGGGGTCGTTCAGATAGAACTTAGCGATGATGAAGCGCAGCGCAAAGCCACCGACCTGGAGGGTAAATTTCTCCTTCTTTTCATCTTCCAGCTCCACGGCGATGGGTGCGGCGTCGAGTTTCGCGAGCACACGGCGGAGCGTCGCCACGAGATCGGGAAATTTCGCGCCGACGGTGGGGTCGGTCCGCGCGAGTTCGGCAATGCGCGCGATCATGTCGTCCGCCTCGGCGGGAAGCTTGCGCGAGGTGTCCATGCCGCGCGAGCCGACGAGGACGAGACGCTCGACCGCCTGCGGGTACGCACGCACGTAGGCCTGCGCGAGCTGCGTGCCGTAGCTGTGCGCGATGAGGCGGATTTTCTCCGCACCGAGCGCAACGCGGAGCGCCTCGAGGTCGGCGACGCTTTCGAGGACGGTGTAGCGGTGGGGATCGTGGCCGCTGGCAATGAGCCGATCGCGGACAGCCACCGACGTTTTTTCGAGATGGGCGAGAAACGCCCCGCGCGTCGCGAGCGTTTCGGCAGGGAAGCGTTCGCGCGCGGGAATGAGCGAGGGCAGGGACTGACCGCAACCACGCTGGTCGTAGATGATCACGTCGCCCTGCTGCTGGAGCGCGGCGAAGACCGCGCGAAAGTCCGGCGACTCAAGGTGCTCCGCGCCCGCCCCGCCCGGTCCGCCGTGGAGATACACGACCGGCGCGGCGGGCGTCGCCGTGGTCGCGGGCAGCCGCATGAGCGCAAGCTGGACCTGAGCGCCGGCGGGTTTCGCGGGGGCTTCCGGGACGGTCAGCGTTGCGGTCTGGCCGCGGATCGTCGTTTTGACTTTCTCGTGGGTCGTGTAGGCCGCGTCTTTCCACGCGAGCGGAGCGGCATGGAGCGCAGCGGAGAAGAGGGCGAAGGCGGCGAGGGAACGGAGTTTCATGGGGAGGCGGGGGGCGGAACGGTGAGGTAGGCGTGGAGGGCGTGGGCGAGTTCGGCGGCGAGCTGGTCGTCGGTGAGTTTCACGGAGGCGGGATGGGGCGCCTCGGCGAAGAGGATTTTGTCCCGGCACGCGGCGAGGACGAAGAAGAGGCCGGCGGGCACCGCGAGGTCGGGCGCGGCGTGGCGGATTTCGGCGCGGCACTCGAGCAGGAGCGCGGCGGCGGCGCGGTACTGGTCGTCGCGCTCGCGCAGCGCCGAGTGGGCGACGGCCGCGGGCCGGGCGCGGGCGAGCAGCGCCACGGCGCGCAGGAGCCCGCGGCGGGCCCGGTAGGAGCGGACGGGCGATGTCACCAAAGCGCGGATACGGGCGGCGAGCGCGACCCCGCGCCAGCGGGCGGGGTCGGTGTCGGCGGCCATCCGGGCGCGGAGCCCGTCGGAATGCTCCGTGTAAAGATGCGGCAGCAGGTCCTCTTTGCTGTGGAACCGGGCATAGAACGACCCCGTGCTCACACCGCTCAGCTCCATGATCTCGTGGAGTGTGATCTCCTCAAAGTGGCGCTCCGCGAGCAGGCGCTCCGTCGCGTCGAGCAACCGGCGCAGCGTGTCGACACTGCGCGCCTGGAGGGGACGGGCCTTGAGGGAGGTTTCGCGACGGGACACGAATTAGAACGGGAGTTCCAATTTCAAAAAGCCGCGATGCCATGGAGACGGACGGCGGGAACTTCGCGACGGAATCGTGCCCGCCCGCGCCGAACCGCCGGTGCGAGCAACTTGTGCGCAAAAACCCTTTGCCATTCCGCACGCGCGGCGCGACGGTGCGGGCCATGTCCGCGGACTCCTCATGCAAGATGCCTTCACCGGAAAAGCGACCTGCATCCAAGGCCGCGCCCTCCCCGGCGCGGAAGAACGCGCCCGTCTTCAAGACGATCACGAGCGACGACTGGAAGCGCTCGCTCACCTCGGCACGGCAGCAGAAAAATGCGATCTCCGAACGCATTCGGACCCGGACCGGGACCTCGTCCTCCTCGCCGAAGACGAAGTAGCCCTGCTCGAAAGCGCCGGACCGGAGTGGGCGGAGCTCGGTGACGCGATCCGTGCGTTTCGCGCGCTACTCCCGCTGCACCGCCTCGAGGACTTTGGCTTTCACGCCGAGGTGGAGCACCCGCTGGAGGAGCCCAACGCCCGCCTGCGCTACCTGCACAGCGGCGTGGAGGCCTCGGCCTTCGTCGCGGTGGACGACGCCTCGGTGTACAAATTTTTCCTCCCGCGCGACGAGCACTTCATCGGGAGCGAGTTCGGCTTCCGCCGCGGCGAGGAGACGGTGCTGCACGCCGAGGCCGTGCTCGGCAGCTACCGCGCGCTGCTCGAAAAACTGCTCCTGATCCACGCGCTCGGCGGGATGGCGACGGAGGTCGTCGCCGTGACCCCCGAGGGCATCCTCGTGGCGAAGCAGGCGCTCGGCGAACCGCTGCCGCAGGGCGACGACATGTCGCGCCGGCTGCCCGCCGGGCTGATCGAGATCCCCTCGCGTTTCCTGCGCGCCAACCGCGACCACCCGCGCCTGTTCTTTCACGGTGCGCGTCCGTGGCTCGTGGCGGACCTGCACGCGCGAAACTTCGTCCGCTGTGCCGACGGCGCGCTCCGCGTGATCGACCTCGTGGCCGCGCCGTGGCCGGAGCGCGAGGCGATCCAGGACTCGCTCATCGTCGACTGGCTGGTGCGCGTGCGGGAGAACCCCGGTGCCTCCGCGCTGGGCGGGGCGCACGACGACGAGTTGTGACGGCGCAAAAAAACGCCGCCCGGCCTGGTGGCGCGGACGGCGGCGAAAGTTTCCGACGGAACGCGAACTCAGCTCTTCTTCGCGTTGAGGAAGGCGAGGACCATCTCGGCCTGCTTGTCGGTCTGGCCCTTGTCGTAGTAGACGACCTTGCCCTTGCGGTCGATCAGGTAGGCCTCGCGGCTGGCCATCATGCCGCCCGACTGGCCGAAGGCCTTGATCACCGACTTGTCGGTGTCGGCGAGGAGCGGGAACGGGAAGTTGTTCTTGTCCTTGAACTCCTTCTGCTTCTCGACGGGGTCGACGCTCACGCCGACGACGGCGACGCCCTTCTTCTTGAGGTCGGTGGCGGCATCGCGCAGGGAGCAGCCCTGCTTGGTGCAGCCGCCGGTGAGGGCCCGCGGGTAGAACCACACGAGGGTGTAGTCGTTTTGCTTATACACCTCGGCGAGGTTGAGCGTCGTGCCGGCGTCGGTGGTCGCGGAGACCGCCGGGGCATCGGCGCCGACCTTGAGGGCCTCGGCGCGGGCGAAAATACCGAGGAACGTGAAGAGGGACATGGCGAGGATGGGGCGAAGTTTCATGGCGCGCGGAAGGTAGCGCGCATCGCCCCGGATGCAAGCGGCGGAAGCAGATCGGGCGCCGGGGCCCCGCCCGACCGCGTCACGGTTCGAGACCGGCGACCTGCACCTCGTTCGGATGGTCGACGCTGAACTTCACCGTGAGCTCGCGCTTTTCGCCGGGCTTGAGGTCGAGGGTCCATTTGAGCGCGCCCTCGGCCGTGGGCTTCATCTCCCGCGCATCGGGGGCGAGCTGTTTCACGACGATCTTCTCGTTGCCCGAGACCGGGATCTGGTCGGCGACGATCACGTGGGCGGGGATCTTTTTGTTGTTCTGCACCGTGATCAGATACTCATAGGTCACGCGCCGGCCCCGGCCGGTGAGACCGGTGTCCTCGGCGAAGCGCTGCACGCGCCTGTGCTTCACCGCGATCCCCTCGTCGGCGCCCAGGGCCAGATCGAATTTTTCGCCGGGCATCACCGTGCGCAACGCGCTCGCGGCGACGAAGGTCCCATCGAGAAACACGTTCATCGGCCCGGCGAGGAGCGGGAACTCGGAGGCGTTCTCCACGCGCGAGGCGAGAAAGGCGGTCGCCTGTAGCTTCGGCGTCGTCAGGTAGTCGAAATTGGCCGCGAGGCCGGCGGTGACGATCGGGACCTTCTGCGTGGAGTTGTCGCTGGGCACGGACGACGGCGCGGTCACTTTGAAAACGGCGCTGGTCGTGCCGGCCTCCACCGTCGCGCTCATCGTCGTGGCCGCCTGGTCCATCGACTTTGCACTGCTGTCCGACATCATGCCGGAGTTCGAAAGGGATACGCCCAGGGGAATGGAACCGGCAGCATCAAATTTCCCGAACGAGGCGACGGGCTGGGGCTTCATCGGCGGACGCGGCACGAGCACGTCGATGCCCCACGGTTCCAACTTCGGCACCGCCCCGCCGAGGCCCGGTCGCGCCGTCGAGAGCGTGAGCGCGACATCCCTCCAGTCTTCACCGGTGTTCTGCCGCACGAGGCCGTGATAGGCGAGCGCGATGGACTTGTCGTCGGAGTTGACGCGGGCGTCGTAGCTCGGCGTCCAGCTCGCGCCGGGCACGGTGTAACTGAGCGCCAGTTCGAGTTGGCCGGCCGCAGCGACGTCGAGGCGGACGGCGACGGTCTTGGACGCACGGCCGCCGGCGCCGCGGAGCTCGTTGAGCCGGCGCTGCGCGGCGTCGGTTTTGGCCGCGAGCGATTCCCGCTGGTCGTCGAGCGTCGCCAGTTCGGTGGTGATCTTGGCCCGCTGCTCGTTGAGGAACGCGAGGGCCGCGGTGACTTCCGCGACCGTGGGCCGCGCGGTGTCCTTGGACGCGGGGGCGAAGAGCGCGCCCTCCGTGTAGCCGATGCTCGTGCGCTGGGTCTCGAGGAGCTTGCTGCGGTCGTCGAGGCCGCGCCGCTCGCGGGCGATCGCGCGCAGCTCGTCCTCGACGGCCTTCACGCGCTCGTTCGGCGTGAAATCCAGGTAGGCCGCGCGCGCGGTCACGTCGAGGATCGCGACCTGCGCCGCGCCGTGACCGGAGACCTGCAGGGACTGGTCGAGGAGAGCGGCCGGGAGCTTCTCGAAGAGCACTTCGGTCGTCCCGGTGGCGGAAAGCTCAAGTGAGGCCGCGCGGGTGACGACGGCGCGGTCGGTGTAGACAGTCACCGCGTTGATGGTGGAAGGGGCCGGGACCGGGGCGGAGAAGACCGCGGCGGGCGCGGCGACGAGGAACAGGGCGGCAAGCGCCGCGAAAACGGCAGGGCGGAGTTTCATGAGGGTGAAAAGAGACTGCACGGCCCCGCAAAAGCTCCAATCGCGAAAGAATTAGGACACAATCGCCACCAGCCCCCCTACCCCGGGCGAAGAATTCCCGGAACCAGAGCCATCGGATGGCTGTTATCCGTCTTGCCCACAGCGCAGCCGCGCTGTTTTATCTGCTCCCCTTTATGTCCATCGTCTCGTTTTTCCGGTCCGCCCTGCGTCCGTTGCTCCTGCTTGGTCTCGTTTTGAGCGCCGCCGCGGCCTTTGCCCAGAGCCCGTCTGCCGACGACGGCTACAACCCCAACGTCGACGGCAATGTCTACGTCATGGCCACCCAGCCCGACGGGAAACTCCTCGTCGCCGGACAGTTTGCCACGATCCGTCCCTCCATCGGCGCGTCCGACACGCGGAACAACCTTGCTCGCCTCAATCCGGACGGCTCGCTCGACCTCGCCTTTAACCCGAACGTCAACGGCGTCGTCCGTGCCCTCGTACTCAATCCTGATGGCACCATCTTGATCGGCGGCGACTTCACCTCCGTCGGCACCACGACCCGGAACCGCGTCGCCCGCCTCCGCGTCGACGGCACCGTGGATGCCTTCAACCCGAATATCGTCATCCCGGCCAAGCCTGCCCGAGTCACCGATTCGGTCGCTCCGCAAGTTAACGCCCTCGCGGTCCAGCCTAACGGCAAAGTCGTGGTGGGCGGGCGATTTGCGGCGGTTAAGCCCGGCGGCGGCACCGCTGCCGTCGTCACCCGCTACAACGTCGCCCGGTTCAACGCCGATGGTTCCCTCGACACCGCCTACAACCCGAATCCCAACAGCGTCGTCCTCGCGGTGGTCTCGCACCTCGACGCCACCAATTTCTCCGGCACCCCCCGGGCAGCCACCGGCGACGGCAAGATCGTCATCGCGGGCGGCTTCACCTCCCTCAAGCCCAACACCACCGACACCACCCAGGAAATCGGCTCCAGCGGCGTCACGGGCCGCAACCGCATCGCCCGCCTGAACCCCGACGGCACCGTCGATTCCCAGTTCGACCCGAACGCCAACAACGCCGTCACCACCCTCGCCGTCCAGCGCGACGGCAAGATCGTCCTCGGCGGCTCGTTCACGACCCTCCAGCCCCTCGGCAACGACACCGCCGCGTCCCGCAGCCGCATCGCCCGCCTCAATGCGGACGGCACCCTCGACTCCGAATTCTACCCGACCATCGGCGGCAGCGTCATCTCCGTGGCCATCGCCCCCGACGGCGACATCATGGTCGGCGGCTACTTCACCTCGGTCTGGGGCAAGGGCACCGTGACCACCACCCGCACCTACGTCGCCCGCTTCAATCCCGATGGCTCGCTCGACACCGGCTTCAACTCCGCCCCCAACTACGCCGTCGCCGCCTTCGGCTTTCAGCCGGATGGCAAGATCGTCCTCGGCGGTTATTTCACCGCCGTCCAGTCCAAGGGCCTCTCCGCCGGGATCCCGCGCAACCGCCTCGCCCGCGTCAATGGCGACGGCACTCTCGACAACACCCTTTCGCTCGACGCCGGCGGTCGCCCCCTCGTCACCTTTCAACTGCCAAATGGCCAACTCCTTATCGGCGGTTCGTTTACGAGTGTCGGTGGCCTCACCCGCCCCTACCTCGCCAGGCTGAACGCCGATGGCTCGCTTGACGCCTCGTTCGTCCCCGACGCCCCCAACGGTCGCGTCCTCGCCATCGCCCGCGAGACCAGCGGAAAGATCATCATCGGCGGCACCTTCACCTTGGTGGGCAGCACTGCGCGCAACTACATCGCCCGTCTCGATGCCAACGGCAAACTCGACACCGCCTACGATCCCAACACCAACGGCCAGGTGGGCGTGCTGCTCCTCCAAAGCGACGGTAAACTCCTTGTCGGCGGTAACTTTACGACTTTCCTGACCGCCCCCAGCGTCCCGACCTACGTCACCCGCTCGTACCTCGCCCGCCTCGATGCCAACGGCGTCCCGGACAGCTTCGATCCCGGCCCCAACTCCACGGTCTCGTCCATCGCCATCCAACCGGCTGACAACAAGATCCTCATCGCCGGAGCCTTCACCGCCTTCATCCCCAATGCCGGCTCGAGCACGACCTCGCGCAGCTATATCGCCCGGCTGAACACCGACGGTCTCGTCGACACCACCTTCACCCCGCTCGTCAACGCCCGCGCCACGAGCCTCGCGCTCCAAAGTGACGGCAAGATCGTGGTCGGCGGCCAGTTTACGCTCTTCCAACCCCCGGGCGACACCAGCAAGACCACCACGGTCAACGGCGTCACCACCACCGTCAGCACCGCGATCGATCGCAAGCGCCTCCTCCGGCTGAACGCCGACGGCACCTACGACACCGCCTTCGATGCCGGCGAGATCAACAACTCCGTCCTCACCGTCGCGATCCAAGCCGATGGCAAGATCGTCGCCGGCGGCTCCTTCCTCGCGATCCAACCCACCGGCAAGGCCAACGACTGGAACCTGCGCAAGTACGTCGCGCGCTTCGACACCAGCGGCAAGTTCGATCCGACCTTCAACCTCGACCTCAACGAATCCAACGGCAACCGCGTCGATTCGATCACGTTCCAGACCGTCGGCACCGAGCAAAAGCTCATCGTCGGCGGCAGCTTCACCTCCCTCGCCCCGAGCGGTGCCAACCGCACCCTCGCCAGCCAGTACGTCCGCATCAACGCCAACGGTTCCCTCGACACCGCGTTCAAGCCCGGCGCCGGCGGGGCCTCCGGCGGCACCATCTCCGCGATGTCGCTCCAGGCCGATGGCAAGATCGTCGCCGTCGGCGACTTCGCCGACATCGGCGGCACCCACACCGCCAACGTCGCCCGCTTCTTCGCCGAAGGCACCGCCGACCCGACCTTCTCCTCGTCCCTCGATGCGAATGCCCCCGTCACCGCCGTGTTGCACCGCCCCGATTCCGCCCCCGTTCCCACCCAGGCCAACGGTCTCGCCTGGCTGAACACCGACGGCTCCCTCCGCACCAGCTTCCGCACCACGGCCCTCACCGGCAAAATCAGTGTCGTCGCCCCGCAGGCCGACGGCGGTTTCCTGCTCGGCGGCAGCTTCTCCAATGCCGCCGGCACCACCGGCAACAAGCTCGTCCGCATCACCCCCGGCGGCGTGGTCGACACCTGCTTCTCCCCTTCGCCCGATGGCGACGTCGCCTCGCTCGCGGTCCAGAGCGATGGCAAGATCCTCGTCGGCGGCTCGTTCACGACGATTGCCGGTGCGACCCGCAACTACCTGGCCCGTCTGAATGCCAACGGCACCATCGACACCGCTGCCAACGCGCGGGTCGACGCCATCGTCGTCCAGACTGACGGCAAGATCGTCATCGGCGGAGCGTTCACCACGCTCACGCCGCTCCAGCCCACCGCCACGACCACCGCCGTCACCCGCAACTACATCGCCCGGTTGAACGCCGACGGCACCATCGACACCGGCTACAACCCGACCGCGAGCGCCACGGTCAGCGCGCTGGTCCTCCAGCCCGACGGTATGCTCCTCGTGGGCGGCTCGTTCACCACCTTCACCCCCGGCGCGACCGGCAGCGCGGTCACCCGCAGCTACATCGCCCGCCTCAAGGCCGACGGCACCCTCGACACCTTCGATCCCGCGGCCAGCGCCGCCGTCACCACCATCGCCCTCTTCCCGTCCGCCGGTGGCGAGATCAAGGTGATCGTCGGCGGATCGTTCAACGCCTTCGCGCCCAACAGCATCGGGATCACAACCAGCCGCAACTACATCGCCCGCCTGAACGCCGACGGCACGGTGGACTCCAACTTCAATCCCAACGCCAACGGCGTCGTCAACTCCGTCGCCGTGCAGTCGGACAGCTCCGTCGTCTTTGCCGGCACCTTCACCGCCGTCCAGCCGAACGGCGCGGCCGAGGCCACCACGCGCAATCATATCGCCCGCGTCGATTTCTCGGGCGCCCTCGACACGGCCTTCAATCCCGATGCCAACGGCTCGATCGAGGTCGTCTCCGTCCGCCCCGATGGCTCGCTGCTCGTCGGCGGCACGCTCAGCACCGTGCGCCCCAACGGAGTGATGCTCCTCGG
>JAPLTR010000896.1 GCA_026398065.1 Verrucomicrobiota bacterium
AGGATGCCTGCCCGTATCTGGTTGGCCTGCTCCAGCGCCTGCGCGGTCGCCTCGCGGCTCAACAGGACGTTTACATTCACGCCCTCCACCGAAGCCATGGCCTTCTCGAGGGTGAGGGTCGGAGCCCCGGCGTCCGCCGCCCGGCCCAAGCCCAGCCCGGCGACCATGATGAGCGACAGAAAAGAGAAGCGGAGTGGCATAGAAAAGTTGGGACGTAAGCAAATCCTGCGCCGACCCCACAGCGCAAGCCCGCGTTGCGAGTTGTCAGTCTGAAAAAAGCCCCCCACGTTCTCCGTTTCACCATTTTCATGCGCCTCGGTCTCGCTCAGTTCAATCCCACCGTCGGCGATCTCGCCGGCAATCGCCGCAAGATCCTCGATGCCTACGCCGCGCTCGTCGCGCAGGGCGCGGAGCTCGTCGTCTTCCCCGAACTCGCCGTCTGCGGCTACCCGCCGCGCGACCTGCTCTTCAAGCGGCGCTTCGTCCCCGACGTCGCTGAGTCCCTCGCGCAGATCGCCGCCGCCACCGGCGCCGTGCCCGCCGTCATCGGCACCGTCGAACTCAACCCCACCGGCCGCGGCCGCCCGTTCTACAACTCCGCCGCCTTCTGCTACCGCGGCGCCGTCGTCGCCGTCGGCCGCAAGTGCCTCCTCCCCACCTACGACGTCTTCGACGAGGACCGCTACTTCGAGCCCGCCACGTCGCCCACCGTCGTCGAGCACGCCGGCCGTCGCATCGGGCTCACGATCTGCGAGGACATCTGGACCCACCCGATGATCAGCACGCGCCGCCTCTACTCCGGCCGCATGCCCATCGAGCAGCTCGCCGACCAGAAGTGCGACCTCATGGTCAACCTCTCCGCGAGCCCCTGGCACAGCGCCAAGGAAAACGTCCGCCAGAACCTCGTCGTCGCCGAGGCCGCCCGCTCCCTCGGCTGCCCCGTCGCCTACGTCAACGCCGTCGGCGGCAACGACGAACTCATCTTCGACGGCCGCAGCCACGTCGTCGACGCCCAGGGCCACGTCACCGCCGGCCTCGCCGCGTTTGCGGAGGAGCTGCGCGTGGTCGAGGTCGGCCCGGCCTCGCCCAAGTCCTCCGGTGCGTTCTCCACCGCGCCCTTCGCCCCCGTGTCGCCCGCGCTTCACCCGTCCTTCGAGCAGTCCGAGATGTCCGACATCTACCATGCGCTCGTCCTCGGCCTCCGCGACTACGCGCAGAAGAGCGGCTTCAAGCGCGCGCTGATCGCCCTCTCCGGCGGCATCGACTCCGCCGTCGTCGCCGTGCTCGCCGCCGAGGCCTTCGGCCCGGAAAACGTGATCGGCGTCTCCCTGCCCTCCTCCATCTCGTCCCAACACTCGCGCGACGACGCCCGCCTCCTCGCGGAGAATCTCGGCATCCGGTTCGAGACCATCGCCATCGCCGACGCCGTGGCCGCCACGGAGACCGCCCTCGGCCCGATCTTCGCCGGCCGCCCGCGCGACGTCACCGAGGAGAACATCCAGGCCCGCGTGCGCGGCGTCCTCATGATGGCCCTCTCCAACAAATTCGGCGCCCTCCTTCTCACCACCGGCAACAAGAGCGAGATGGCCGTCGGCTACTGCACCCTCTACGGCGATATGTGCGGCGGCCTCGCCGTCATCAGCGACGTCTTTAAGATGCAGATCTACGCGCTCTCGCGCTGGATCAACCGCGACCGCGCCATCATCCCGGTCAACACCATCGAGAAGCCGCCGAGCGCCGAGCTCCGCCCCGGCCAGGTCGACCAGGACAGCCTCCCGCCCTACGACGTGCTCGACGCCCTGCTCAAGGGCTACGTCGAGGAAGGCCTCTCCCGCCGCGACCTCATCGCCCAGGGCTTCGCCGAAGCGGTCGTCGCCGACGTGATCCGCAAGGTCGATCTCAATGAGTACAAGCGGAAGCAGGCCGCCCCCGGCCTGAAGATCACCCCCCTCGCCTTCGGCGTCGGCCGCCGCATCCCGATCGTCCAAAAATATGTGAGTTAGTCGGGCGTTCACGGCCGTGAAATATCTCTGCGCAGTGATTTTCGCGGCCGCGGCGTTCCTGCTGCTGACCTACGCCGCCGCCTGTTTTCAGGAACGTGTGTTCTATATAAAAGGCGCCGCTTTCCGCCGGTCCACCCAGGCCCCGGCCTTTTGGCTCGGTCTGGCCGGGTGCTGCGCGTTGGGCACCGGAGCGCTGGTCCTTGCGGGTTGGCTCGTGCTGCTGCCCGGGGACCTGACCTGACGCCTCGCCGACGACCTTGATCTGGTCGGATTTGGTGCGATTCGGTCGGATTTACCTCTGACCGCATCGGGGTCTGTCGCGCCTCGCGCCCAACGTCCACTCGTCGCCGACCCAGCGTCGACCAAAGAATCCCAGACCGCTTTGACGGCAAGGGAGCCACTCGGATTTGGTCGGATTTGGTCGGATCTGGTCGGGTTTGCCCGAGGCCGTGCCTGAGGTCCACCGGCCTGCCTTCGGGCCCATCGCCCGTAGCTACGAGCGCCAGCGAGTGGTTGTCCCCGCCCACCCCGCCCCGTCGGGTCAAGGCGAGGAGCGCAGCGACCTGAACATCCACCTGGAATCCCTCCGGACGGCAGGAGGTCGGATCTACTCGGATTTGGTCGGATCTGGTCGGATTTGGTCGGATTTACCCCGCGACCGCCCGGCCGCCCCGCAAACCCGCCCCGACCGGCAACCACCGACCCCACCGAGCGCACGCTCCATGCCTTCCTTTCGTGTCTTTCGTCTATTTCGTGGTTCATCTCCGTGATCCTCGCCTCAGCCATTTTTCCGGGCCGCTCGTCGGTTCCGTGGGCTCCCCTCCGGAGCGTTCGTCGAAGGAGGGGCAATCCCGACTGGCTTGATCCACCTTGATCTGGTCGGATTTACTCGGATTTGGTCGGATTTTCCGGGATGGGGTGCGACCCGGTCGTATGCGATCCGACGGACCCGGCCGCTGCCCGGCTGGCCACCACAAACCCCAGGCGCCGCCCACCGCCGCCACGCCGCGCGAACCCCTTCGGTTTTCCTTTCGTGTCTTTCGTGTGTTTCGTGGTTCATCGCCGCGATCCTTGCCTCGGCCTTTTTCCGTGTGCTCCGTGTGTTCCGTGGGCCATCCCGCTGGTCGGATTTGGTCGGATTCACCGGATCTGCCTTGCTCCACCTTGATCTGGTCGGATTCGGCCGGATCCGCCGACATCTGCGCTCCCCCTCGCGTTGCTCCGGCCAAGCCACGCCCGCGCCTCCCCGTTGTCTCGTCCGGATGCGGCGAACCGCTCCCGGCCCGGCCGGGTTCGCGCCTGTGTGCCAAAAGTTCATTTTTGAATGATCCACTATGCGCCCATTTCGTTTCTAAATCAACAATAAAGTATCTTTAAAGAACATGCTTTCATCCCCTCTCTTTCCCTCCCCTGCCCCGCGCCGCCTCCGCCTCCCCTCCGCCCTACGGAAAACCAACGCCCCGATTCCGGGAACCCCCGGATTCCCGCCCCGCCCTCCCTGCCGTAAGCTCACACCCAACGCTCCCTCGGTTCGCTCCCTCGGTCCCCGTTCCCTGGGTCCGCCCTTCTGTCCTGTCCCTCTTCTTCGCCGCATGTCCTCCATCAACCAACTCCATCGCAACCCGGGCCAGGACGCCTACGGCCTTTCCTCTGCCTCGCCGTCGCCCCGGCGCGGGCTCAACCAGCTCATCGCGTCCGCCCCCGACGGCTCGGCCGATCCGTCCGCCGCCCTCTCCGTCGCCGCGACATTCTCCCCGTCCTCGCGCCGGCTCGCCGCCGGCCTGCCCACGCCCGACCCAGCCGCCAGTCCCGCCTCCCCTGTCGGTGCGCTCAAGCATGCGGCCGGCCTCCTCGCGCGCATCGGCGAACTGAAGTCGCTCCACGACGACGCCTCCGCCAGCGACGAGGACCGCGCCACCTACCAGGACGAATTCTCCCAGTTGCAGCAGCAGCTCACCGCCCTCGGCCTTGACGTCTTCCAGGGCCAGCCCCGCTCCGTCGGCACCAAGCCCTCGCCACTGCAGGTCAGCGAACCCTCGGCCGACACCCCCGCCGACGCCATCACCGCTGCCGATCCCGGCCCCCTCGAGTTCACCGACGACTTTTCCTCCGCCGCCAACTGGACCTCCGCCTCGGGCGAACTTTCCGTCAGCGACCACACGCTCTACCCGAACGCCAACGGCGGGTTCGGCTCGATCCAGAGCCAGCAGTCCTTCAGCGGCGCGATGGAGATCAAGTTCGACCTTTACCTTCCCGGCGCCAACGACTCGCTCGACCTCTCCCTCGGCGATACCAAGCTCTCGAATCTCACCGACAGCACCAACATTTCCAAATGGGGCTGGCACAGTGTGCGCATCGCCTACGACGGCGCGGGCAACGCCGCGACCTACCTCGACGGCTCCGACACCGCCGCCGACACCCAGTCGGGCCTCGCCCCCGCTTCCGGCCAGCTCGGTCTCGCCAACCTCGGCGAAGGCTCCGCGCGCCTCCGCAATTTTTCGCTGCAGGGTACGGTGGTTGTCCCCCCTGTGCTCGACGACGAGACGACCGAATCGTCCGGCGCCGACGCCAGCGAATCCCCTGCCGACACCGACGCCCCCGACCTCGCCACCCTCGACGCCGGCGCGATCGCCGCCGCCCAGGACAACCTCGCCGCCCAGCAGGCCGAGGCCGACGCCGCCGCGATCCCGTCCGACCCGGCGCCGCTCTCCGGGGCCGATCCCCTCACCGCCGCCGCCGCCTCGATCGCGGACGCCGCCGACGCCGGCGAAATCACCCGACTGATCCGCGAAAGCATGTTGTTGGAAAGCGGCCTCGCCCTCAGCTCCCAGGCCAACGTCAACCCCGAGTCCGCCCTGCAGCTGCTCGGCACAGAGTAATCTCAGGGAATCGTTATCCGATTGATGGACTGGTCGTCCGACGTGAACACCACCTTCAAGGTAGCCGTACGCTTTCCGCTGGGATAGCGCACCCGGTACCAGATTTCCACGACCACACCGCCGTCATCCGCGTAGGTCACCCGTTCGCTTTTCGCGTTTGCCCCCGCCAGACTGCGCCAACTCTCCAATTTATCGTGGGGCATGGCGTAGACCACGACACCAGGCTTGCCGGGCCCCGTAACCAAATTTGGCTTGATCGCGCTTTCGCCTCCGATGACAGGAGCGGCCATTCGACCGTCGTATCGGCTCATGGCAATTTCAACAGATAGCCGGGCTGATCGTCCGCGGAAAAAACCACCGTCAGCGGACCGCTGATTTTGCCCCCGGGATACGACACCCGGTAGCGGATTTCAACCAGACGGACACCGTCGGGCAGCGGGAATATCCGGAGGCGCTGGTTCGGCGATTTCGCCGTGGGGTCCTGCCAGCTCTCACAGCGCACCCGGGACATGAGATAGACCACGATGCCGGGCTTGGACGGAATGGCTGTGTCATCGATGCCATGGTCTCCGCCACCACTGATTTCGGGACGGATCGTTTTGCCGTCACCTTTGACGTCGAGGATTTGAATGGCGGCGGAGGAATTCCGATAGACCGAATCGGCCGACGGCGCGGGGAACTGCAGCCTCCACGTCTCGGAAAGAGCCGGAAATTTGAAATAGTAGGTCGGTTGGGCTTGGAGGCCCAAAGCGGGCAACCCAAGTCCCAAGCCGATCCATGCGACCACGCGCAAAATGATGCTCATCGGGTCGCGGCGAAAACGTGAACGCTCGACCTCACTTCCCCATCCCCTCCGCCCCGAAGGTCAGCGTCAGCTCCACCAGCGTGCTCACGGGCTTCCCCTCGCGGATGCCGGGGATGAACCGCCATTGCTTCACGCTCTCGATGGCCGCCTTCGCAAAATCCGGCACCGTCGAGCCCGCCTCTCGCACGCCCTCCGGCTGGCCGGCGGCGTTGATTGTGAAGCGCACCTTCGCCTCGCCGGGGATGCCGGCGCGGCGCTGAGCCTCCGGGTAGCGCGCCGTCGCGCGGTACACCACCACGGGCTGGGCACCCACGCCCTTCGCCACCGCGTCGGCCACGGCGGCCGTCACGCGTTCGGCCAGTTCGGTGTCCGACGGCGGCGGCGTGGCGCCCCCGGCCCCGTCCGCCCCGGTCGCGAGCAGGGCGGCCTCGGTCGGCAGGCGCAACGCCTGCACGCGCGGCGGCGGGGGCGGCCGCACGACCGCGCCCGCCTTCCCGCCGGACTTCTTGGTCGGAAACGGCAGCGTCGGCACCGAGGGATCGTCGTCGATCCGGTCGCGGGTGCCGCCGTTCGCGACGGTCCCCGTCGCCTTCTCTGCCGGCGGGACGGTGGCGGCGCGTGCGCCGCCCGTCAGGCCCGCGCCCGACGCGGTGGGCGTCGGGGGTTTCGCCACCGGCACGGCGTCCTGCGCAAACCGGGTCTCCAGGAGGTGCGCGACCCCCGTGATCTCGGCCCGCGCGGTCC
>JAPLTR010000710.1 GCA_026398065.1 Verrucomicrobiota bacterium
CTCGCCATGAACCGTCGTCACTTTCTTGCCTCCACTGCCGCCGCCGGCGTCGCCGCCACCGCTCTGCGTTCGCCGCTGTTGGCCGCTGCAGCCAAGTCAGGCCGTCCGCCTCGGATCCTGCTGCGCAGTTCCTGGCAGAGCGTGAACATCGGCGACATCGGCCACACGCCGGGCGCGCTGCGGCTCATCGAGAAATATTTTCCCGAGGCGGAGATGACGGTGTGGCACGGCCCGCTCGGCCACGGCTCGGACGAGTTTTTGCGGAAGGGCTTTCCGCGGCTGAAATTCGTCTCCGGCGCCGTCGGTACCAATGGCCGCCCGTCCAACCCCGCCCTCGCCGCCGCGTGGGAGGAAAACGATTTTCTGCTGCACGGCTCCGGCTCCGGCTTCGGCGCCCGCGCGCAGCTCGCCGCCTGGCACCGCGCCACGAACAAGCCCTTCGGCATCTTCGGCGTGAGCGACGATCCCGTCTCGGGTTTCGGTGAGGGACGCGAACCGGAGGGCGGTTCGCTCGCCGCGCTGCGCGCTGCGGCCGCACAGTTGCCCGCCACGCGGGTCGACGCCGAGACGCGGTGGATCATCGAGCGCTCGTCGTTCATGTTCACCCGCGAGACGCTGACACGGGATTTCTGGCAGGCGCAGGGCGTGCGCGCTCCGATCCTCGAATTCGGCCCGGACAGCCAGCTCGGCATGAGCGATCGCGACGACGCGCGCGGCATGCCCTACCTCAAGGCGAAGGGGCTCGTCGCGGGCAGGTATATCTGTGTCGTGCCCCGCCTGCGCTACACGCCCTATTACAAGATGGGCAGGAGCGCGCGCGTCGCCCTCGACGAGCAGAAGGATGCGATCAACGCGCGCTGGGCGGAGCGCGACCATGCCAAGCTCCGCGACCTGATCGTCCGCTATGTGCGCGCCACGGGAAACAAGGTGCTGGCCTGTCCCGAGGTGATTTATCAGATCGACGTGGCGAAGGAGCTGCTCGTCGATCCGCTCCCGCCCGACGTGAAAAAGAACGTGGTCTGGCGCGATACGTTCTGGCTGCCGGATGAGGCGGCCTCGGTCTACGCGCAGGCGGAGGCCCTCGTGTGCATGGACTGCCATTCGCCCCTCATCGCGTACCACCACGGCACGCCGGCCTTTTACGTGCGCAACGCCACCGACACCTGGAAGGGTCAGATGTACGCCGATATCGGCGTGTCGGACTGGCTCTTCGAGGCCGACGAGACCAGCGGCGAGGAGCTGTGGTCGCGGCTCGCGCCGATCCACGCCGATCCCGCCCGCGCCCGGGCCCGCGTGAAAACCGTGATGGCCGGCGTGGAAAAACTCCAGCGCCGCATGGTCGGGGCGTTGCAAGCCGCCGTCGCGCGCGGGTAAGTTTACCGAGAGCCGTTTCTCCCATCCTTTTTCCTCCCCTATGAATCGTCGCCAATTCCTTGCCTCCACGACCGCCGCCGCGTTCGCCGTCTGTGCCACGCGTTCGTCTCTCTTCGGTGCCGCCGCCGGACGGCCGAAGCGCATTTTGCTCCGCAGCTCCTGGCAGAGCGTGAACATCGGCGATATCGGCCACACGCCCGGCGCGCTCTCGCTGCTGTGGAAATATTTCCCCGAGGCCGAGATCACGCTCTGGCCCGGCGAACTCGGCCACGGCGCGCGCGAGCTGCTCACCAACGGCTATCCGAAGCTCAAGATCGCCGAGGGCAGCCTCGGCGCCGACGGCAAGCCCAACAAGCCCGCGCTCGCGCAGGCGTGGGAGGAGGCCGACCTCTACCTCAGTGGCTCCGGCTCGGGTTTCCCCGCGGCCAACCACGCCGTCGCGTTTCAGAAGGCCACGGGCAAGCCCGTCGGCGTCTTCGGCGTGAGCAACGACCCCATCTCCGGCATCGGCGGCAACCGCGATCCCGAGGGCGGCACCCTGAAGAGCATCCGCGAGCGCGCCCTGGCGCTTCCACCCACGCACCTCTCGGCCGACCTGCGCTTCATCATGGACCGGGCGGCGTTTTTCTTCTGCCGTGACACCATCACCCGCGACTACCTGAAGGCCCAGGGGGTGAAATCGCCCATCGTCGAGTTCGGCCCCGACGCGCAGCTCGGCATGCACCTCCGCGACGACGCGAAAGGCTACGCGTACCTGAAGTCGGCGGGCCTCGAGGAGGGAAAATTCATCTGCGTGATCCCGCGCCTGCGCTACACGCCCTACTACCGCATTCGGACCAACGGCAAACGCACGCCCGACGACGACGTGAAGGACGCGATCAACAACCGCACCACCAAGCAGGACCACGACAAGCTCCGGGAGATGATCGTCTCCTACGTCCGCGCCACGGGCAACAAGGTCATGGCCTGCGCCGAGATGACCTACCAGGTGCAGATGGCGAAGGACGAACTCGTCGATCCGCTCCCCGCCGACGTGAAGAAGAACATCGTGTGGCGCGACACCTACTGGCTCCCCGACGAGGCCGCTTCCGTGTACTCGAAGGCGCAGGCCGTCATCAGCGTCGAATGCCACTCGCCGCTCATCGCGCTCCACAGCGGCACGCCCACCTTCTACGTCCGCCAGCCCACCGACACCTGCAAGGGCCAGATGTACCGCGACATTGGCGCGGACGATTGGTTCTTCGAGGTCGACGAGACGAGCGGCGCGCAGCTCTGGTCGCGACTCGAGGCGATCCACCAGAATCCCGCCGCCGCCAAGGCCAAGGTGAAGTCGATCATGGCCTTCGTCGAACAGCGCCAGAAGCGGATGGTCGACGCCGTCCGCGAAGCCTGCCGGGCGTAAACGCGCCTCACTTCGCGGGCGTGATCACATAGGCTGCGCCCGCGGTTGTTGCGATATCCACGGTGCGGGTCGCACGCAGGGGGATCGTCGGCAGCGCTTCGGACTTCGCGATCTCGGGCTTGCCGGCATCGACGGTGGCGAAGAAGGGATTCGGGTTCGCAGTCCCGGCGGCGGTGGCCTTCACGCTGGCGCCACCCTGGGCGAGGGCGACCGTCACGGGCTCGGAGGTGCGCAGGCGGAGGTTGCCGCCGAGCTTTGAGCGCACCACGGCGCGCGTGAGCTTTCCGCCCGCCCATTCGAGGTCGACCTCGAATCCGCCGCGCGCCTTCAGGCCCGTGACCTGGCCGCCCGGCCAGGCCGAGGGCAGGGCGGGGAGGAGGTGCAACACGCCGGCGTGGCTCTGGACCAGCATTTCGGTGACGCCGGAGGTGTAGCCGAAATTGCCGTCGATTTGAAACGGGGGATGCGCGTCGAACAGGTTGGGGTAGAGCCCGCCGCCCTTCATTGAGGTCTCGGAGGTGCCCACGAGTTTGAAGAGATTGCGGATGATCGCGTAGGCGTGCTCGCCGTCGTACATGCGGGCCCAGAGGTTGATCTTCCAGCCCATCGACCAGCCCGTCGCCTCGTCGCCGCGCAGCTCCAGCGTGCGGGCCACGGCGCGGAACAGCTCCGGCGTCGCCTCGGCATTGATCTGGTTGCCCGGATGCAGGCCGTAGAGGTGCGAGACGTGGCGGTGGTGGGGCTCGTTCTCCTTGTAGTCGGTGCGCCACTCCTGCAACTGGCCGCGCGCGCCGATGCGATAGGGGGCGATCTTCGCAAACTTGGTCCGCAGCTCCGTGACGAGGGCCGGATCGCGACCGAGCAGTTCGGCGGCGGCGATGGTGCGCGAAAAGACCTCGCGAATGATCGCCAGGTCCATCGTCACGCCCTGCGTGACGGCGGCGGCCTTGCCGTCGGGGCCGATGAACGCGTTTTCCGGCGAGGTGCTGACGGGCGTGATGAGCGTGCCGTCGCCCGCTTCGACGAGCCAGTCGGCGTAGAACTCCGCCGCGCCCTTCATCAGCGGATAGGCCTCGTCGGCGAGGAATTTCCTGTCGCCGGTGAAAAGCCAGTGCTCCCAGAGGTGCGAGCTGAACCAGCCGGCGGTCAGGTTCCAGAACGCCGCGCGCGCCGTGCCATCCACGGGATAGCTGTCGCGCCAGACGGTGATGTTGTGGTGCGCGACCCAGCCGCGGCGATGGTACATCGAGCGCGCCGTCTCCGCGCCATTGACGGCCGTCTCGCGCATCAGGCGGAAGAAGGGCTCGTGCAGCTCGGAGAGATTGGTGGTCTCGGCCGGCCAGTAGTTCATCTCGGTGTTGATGTTCACCGTGTACTCCGAGGCCCAAGGAGGGATGACCTGGTCGTTCCACTTGCCCTGCAGATTGAGCGGCTGCGTGCCGGTGCGGGAGCCGGCGATCATCAGGTAGCGGCCATATTGGAAACACAGCGCGGCGAGCGCCGGGTCGCCCGTCTCGCGAAACGCCGCGATGCGCGCGTCGGTGGGTAGTTTCTCCTTGGCGGCGTCGCCGTCGAGGCGGAGGGCGACGCGGTTAAACAGCGCGGAGTAGTCGGCGACGTGGCGCTCGCGCAGCGTTGCGAAGCTCTGGGCCGCCGCCTCGCGCAGGTCGTGCG
>JAPLTR010000240.1 GCA_026398065.1 Verrucomicrobiota bacterium
TCATGGAGTCGCTGGTGGAGATCCCGAATTTCCTGAAGTCGGTGCTGCCGGCTTGGAAACGGCTCTTCGCGATCGAGCTCGACGAGAAGTCCGCGAACCTCTCCAAGGGGACGCGGGCGATCGAGATCGAGGCGGTGGCGGAGCGCGCCGCGTCCCGCGACGGCGCGACGGGCGGAGACGGCGAGCACGCGGCGCTGAACCTGCGGTGGATTTTCCGGGCCGGCGAGCGGATGCTCACCGACACCGAGGTCAACGCGCTGCTGAAGCGCCACGGCCAGGCGGTGATCCTGCCGAACATCGGCATCGTCGCGCTCCCGGCGGACAAGTGGGAGTCGTACAACGCGTGGCAGAAGAACGTCGAGGAGACGCAGGGTTCGGACGCCGCGGAGAACGGCGCGCTGTCACCGTATCTGATCTTTTCGCTCTTCAGCGACGCGCGGATGAAGCTGACGCTCTCCCCGGAGATCGAGGCCTGGCGCCAGCAGGTGCTCGCGGCGCCGCCGGCGCCGCCGGCCCTGCCGGAGCTGCTGCGTCCGTACCAGCGCCGCGGCGTCGAGTGGATGCACCACCTCTGCGACGTGGGCTGCCACGGCCTGCTCGCCGACGAGATGGGCCTCGGCAAGACCCTGCAGGTCTTGTCGCTGCTCGCCGCGCGTCCGATCGCGGGCAAGCCGCACCTAATTGTGTGCCCCGCGAGCGTGGTGCCGGTATGGCGCGAGGAGATCGCGAAATTTTTCCCGCACCTGCCCGTCGACGTGCTCAAGACCGGCCACGACTTCACCCAACGCAAGGACGCCGTCGTCTGGCTCGCCAGCTACACGCAGCTCCGCAAGCACCGCGCAATGCTCCCGGGCACCGAGTTCGGCTACACGATTCTTGACGAGGGCCAGTTCATCAAGAACCCCGACGCGAAGATCACGCAGACCTGCTTTGCGGTGCGCGCCCAGCACCGCGTGGTGCTCACCGGCACGCCCTTGGAAAACCGCCAGCTCGACCTGTGGAGCATCTTCCGCTTCCTGCTGCCGGGCCTGCTCGGTTCGCGCGCGACATTCGAGGCCGCGCTCAACGCCGACCGCGAGGGCACGCTGACTCGCCTTCGCGCGCAGCTCGCGCCCTTCATCCTCCGCCGCACGAAGAAGGAGGTCGCGACGGAGCTGCCGCCGAAGATGGAGATGGACCTGATCTGCCCGCTCACCGACGTGCAGCGCGCCGAGTACGCGCGCATCTGCTCCGAGGGCCTCGAGCGCCTCGGCGACGACGTGGGCGCGGCGATGCGCGAGAAGAGCTTTGGGTTCCTCGCGCTCCTGACGCGCCTGCGCCAGACCTGCTGCGACCCGGACATGCTGCCGTGGCTCAAGTCGCCGCTCACCGACTCGGGCAAGATCAACCTCCTGGTGGAAAAGCTCACCGAGATCGTGAGCAGCGGCCACAAGGTCGTGATCTTCTCGCAGTTCGTGATGCTGCTGGACCGCGTGCGCGAGGCGCTGGTGAAACATTTCCCCGACCTGCCGCGCTACGAGCTCACCGGCATGACGCTCGACCGGCAGAAACCCGTGCAGGGCTTCCAAACCGCGTCGGGCGCGGCGGCAATGCTGGTCTCGCTCAAGGCGGCGGGCACGGGCATCACGCTGCACGCGGCGGACTATGTCTTTCTGCTCGACCCGTGGTGGAACCCCGCGGTCGAGGCGCAGGCCGTGGACCGCGTGCACCGCATCGGCCAGAAGAGCACGGTGTTCGTGTACCGCATGGTGACGGCGGGCACGATCGAAGAGCGCATCCAGGCCCTGAAGGCGTCGAAGAAGGACCTGTTCGACAAACTCATCGGCGGCCTCGGCGGCGACTTCGACCTGAGCCAGCACTTCTCCTCATTGAAGAGCCTCGTGACACTGACCGCGCACGCGGAGCCCGAGGCCGAGCCGGAGCCGTATACGATTGACTGATACGTCGAGCGCGGCGACAGGGGAATGAGGCCGGTTTCGCGGTGCGTGCCGGTGAACGCCGGGCATGTCGGCCGCGCACCGGAACCCGGCGCGGCTCCTGCGCGGAGTCAGGGCGCCGAGGGTGCGAACAATTCGACCAGCGCGTCCCAGCTGGCTTTCGCGAAGGGCGACTTGGAGTGGTTGCAGACCAGGGCGACCACGGTGCGCGTTTCCGGGTGCAAAATCAAAATGGAGGTGCCGCCGACCGAACCGCCCGTGTGCAGATAGAGGCGGTGGCCGTGGGCGTCGCGGCCGATCACCCAGCCGATGCCGTAGGTCGTGGGTTTGCCGTCGGAGGTTTTCTGCGGGGTGAAGAGGAGGGCCAGCGATTCGGCCTTGAGGAAGCCGGGTTGCAGAAGCGCCGAGCCGAAGCGGACGAGGTCCTCGGGGGTGGAGAGGTAGCCGCCGGCGGCCCATTTGTAACTGCTGTCCACGGTCGGGGTGAGTTTGAAGCCGCCCGGCGGGTCGCCCTCGTAGAATTGCGTGCGCTCGGGATCGGCGACGCCGGCGCGGTCGGGGCGCGTGTGGGTGAGGCCGAGGGGCCCGATGACCTGGGTCTGCATGAACGCGAGGAACTCCTCGTGGGCGGCGGACTCCATCACGGCGCTCAGCACGCTCCAGCCGTAGGTGGAATAGTGATACTCTTTGCCCGGCGGGGTGACGAGGGGGTCGTTTTCAAAGATCGTCAGGCCGGCGCGGACATTGGGGAAGGGACGGTTGAGCAGGATCTCGTTGCCGCGATAGTGCCGGATGCCGGCGAGGTGGCCGCCGAGCAGGCGCGTCGTGATCACGGCGCCCTTGTCGGGGAAATCGGGAACGTAGTGCTGGACGGGCGCGTCGAGGTCGAGCTGGCCGCGTTCGACGAGCAGCGCGAGGCCGACGGACGAGAGCGACTTGGAGATGCTGCCGATGCGGAACCGCGTGGCCGGAGTCACGGGCGATTTCTGCGCGAGGTCGGCATAGCCAAAGCCCTCCGCCCAGACGAGCCGGCCGTCGACGGCGACCGCGACGGAGAGGCCGGGGACCTTGGGCGCGAAATCCTTTTTCACGAGCGCCCGGGCGCGGTCGATCGCCTCGGAAGCGGCGGCGACGGGGGCCGGCGTCTGCCCCTGTACGATGGCGACGGATACGGGGCTCGCCGCCACCAGGCCGAACGAGAGCAGCAGCGGAAGGGATCGCAGCAGGCGCATGCCTGACCGTGGCCGGCCGACCCGGACCGGGCAAGGCGCGACTGGCCGGGGCGGTGAACAACATGACGGGCCTGAAGCTTGTTTTGGAACGGGAGGCGCTTAGCGTGACGGCAACTGTGACTCAACCGACCGACCTCATCGCCAATCCCGACACTGTGATCCTCGAGCTGCGCGCGAAGACCGGGGAGGAGGCGATCCGGGAACTGCACGACGCGCTGGGGTCCGCGGCGGGCGGGGTCTCGGACGAACCCGCGTTGCTCGCCGAGCTGCTCGCGCGGGCGGCGCTCGCCTCCGTGTGCATCGCGCCGGAGGTTGCGCTGCCGCACGCGCGCACGGCGGCCGTCGGCCGGCTGGTGCTCGCGGTGGGGCGGTCCGCGTCGGGCATCGCGTTCGATGCCGAGCATCCCGCCGTGCGCCTCGTGTTTCTCATCGGGACGCCGAAGGACGCGGTGACGGACTACCTGAAGCTCGTGGCGGCGCTGTCGCGCCTGCTGCGGGCCCCGGTCGTGCGCCGGGGGTTGATAACGGCGAAGACCGAGTGGGAGTTTCTCACACTGCTGCGGGAGACGATGAATCAGAAGCGCTGACCGGCTGGGTGCGCTGTGATTCTACAGGCGGGACACCAGCAGGTTCCATTTGACGCGTTTGGTTCCCCGCCCGCAATATCATCGGGCAATATTTGCACCCTTCCTTTCCCCATGACGTTTCCTTTTCTCGCCGGCGGTGTCCGGCACCGGCGGCCGGTCGTGAACGTAAAGGCGCTTGTCCTCATTCTGGCGATGGCGCTGGTGCCCGGGGCCGAGGCGGCGAAACCGACGTGGAAGCCGGTGGGCGCCGAGGAGCTTGCCGAGGCGAAACCCCGGCTGGAGCCGGAAGCGGTGGCCGAGGTGATTTTTTGGAATATCGACGTGGACGACCGGGGGTTTCCCCGGGAGCGGATCGTCACGGAGTATATTCGCTATAAGATTTTCGATCCGGCGAAGGTCGACAACATCACGCGGATATCCAGCGTGACCTACACCGGCTCCGACGACCGCACCGAGACCTTTGCCCGCCTCGCGCTGCCGGATGGCCGGGTGCAGGAGTTCGGCAAGGAGTCCATCCGGGAACGGTCGTTGGCGAAGCAGGGCCAGGAGCAGGGATTTCTCGGTTGGCTGGGCGGTGGCGGGCCCGAACTGAAGGAGAAGTTTCTTGCGATCACCGGCGTGGAGAGTGGCGCCGTGCTCGAGTTTCAGATCCGGCGCGTCGAAAACTATCCGAGCGCGGTGCAGGCGTTTGTCGCCCAGCGGGAGGGCATCCCCACGCGGCAGATGACGTTTTCCTGCCGGACCACGAGCGATGTCGATCAGTTCAACCACCGGGTGTTCGTCTTCAACAAGCAGACGGCGCAGCTGAACCAGGACCAGAAGGCGAAGCTGATCACGGTGACCGCCACGGACCTGCCGTCGGTGGCGGTCGAGCCCGTGATGGGGCCGGCCACCGACTATGCGCTGACGATCCTGAGCTGCTACGACTCCCGCAACCTGACGCTGTTGCCGCGCTCCGGCAAGGTGCGGGTGCCGGGCGACGTACCCGACAAGCTCGGGCCGTGGGTCTTCTACTCCACGCTGATGAACTGGGTCGGACGCGACCGGGGCTGGACGACCAAGCGGGTCAAGCAGCTCGCGACCGAGATCACGGCCGACGTGGCCGACGAGGCGGAGAAGGCGAAGAAGATCCACGAGCATGTGCGGGCCCTGGCGCAGGAGTGGTTCAAGCGGCCGGCCCCCAAGACGCCGGCCACCCGGGCAGCCAACTCGCTCGACGAGGTGATCGATTGGGCCGGCACACCGGACGCGCGGGTGGCCGCCGAGGATTTCCTGTGGCTGGCGCTCGCGCTTAACCAGGCCGCCGGGCTGGACGCCCAGCTCATTCTGCTCCCGAACCGCCAGCTCTCCCGCTTCTACCGGGAAAACGTTTCGCCGGTGTTTCTGCCTTTCGCGGCCGTGGCGGTGCGCCTCGGCGGCGAGTGGAAATTTTCGAGTCCGCACAACCGCTATGTGCTGCCGTTCGGGCTGGTGCCGTGGGAACAGGAGGGCCAGGTCGGGCTGCTGGCGCTCGACCGCAAGGAGGAGTTTGTGCCCGTCCCCGCCGCCGCGCCGGACAAAAACCTGGTCGGGGGCATGGGCGTGTTTGAAGTCGACGCCGAGGGCACCTTGTCGGGCCCCTGCCGCCGCTCGTTCACCGGGCACAGTGCGGCGCGCCTGCGCAATCAGCTGATCGCCGCGACCGGGGAGCGCCGCAACGAGATCGCGAAAGGGAAGTTCGGCTTCGACACGAAGCTCGTCGAGCTGACGATCACGAAGATCGACGGACTGGAGGACTCGGAGAAGCCGCTGGAATTCACGGCCACGCTGCGGTGGCCGGGGTTCGCCGTGCTGACGAAGGACCGGATGGTGGTGCGGGTCTCGGTGTTTCACGCCGACGGCTCGACCCCGTTCTCGGCCACGGAGCGCCGGCATCCGGTGCATTTCCCCTACCGGTGGCAGGAGATCGACCGGTTCACCCTCCGCCTGCCTCCGGAGTACAGGCCGGAGGCGCCCACCGCGCCGCCGCCGATGCCCGGCGATGTCCTCAGCTTTCGCATGCAGCTTGCCTACGAAAAGGAGAAGAACCTCCTGCACGTGCGGCGCGACTTTGTCTCGAACCTGATGGACATCGCCCCGGCCGGCTACCCCCAGTTCAAGAACTGGCACGCGGCGCTGTCCCGCGCCGACCAGCATGAGGTCGTGTTCCTCCGTCGCGCGGCGGGGGCGGCGGTCCCGGCGGAGGCCCCCCAGCGATGAGTCCGGGGCCTTCGCGTCGCCGCCCCGGCTGGATGGCCGCGGCCTTTTGCCTCGTGGTCGGCCTCGCGTGGGGCAAGGCGCCGCCGGAGTGGCTCCGACCCTATCTCCTCGAGGACGTGACCGAGCTTTCCCGCGGGCAGGCGGCGGTGCTGCTGGTCGATGCCGGGGACGTGCGCTACGTGACCGAGGACCGGGTGAAGCGACTGTATCGCGGCGCGATCCGGGTGGCGACCGACGCGGGACGGAATCAGGCGAAGTGCGTTTACGGATACAATGCGGATACCGAAAAGATCCGGGGGGCGCGGGCCTGGCTCATCTCCGCCGACGGCAAGAGCGCCACGGAGGTGCCGCTCCGCGAGTTTGCCGACAGCGCGGGGCAGGTGGGGAAGTTCTTCTGGCCGCAGCAGCGGGTGCTGTCCTTTTTCGCGGGCAACCGGGTCGAGACCGGCGGCGTGCTGGCCTGGGAGTTTGAAGTCGAGTCCCAGTCCGGGATCTCGGACATCGGGTGGTCGTTCTCCTCCCACCTGCCGGTCAACGTGAGCGTCCTCGAGGTCGCGCCCCCGCCGGGCGGCAAGTTGGAATGGCACGCGCGGGGCGAACGGGTGGGGCCGCCGGCGGCGGGCGCAGCGCCGGGGGCCCTGCGCTGGGGCGTGCGGCACGTGGCCGCCCCGACCGGCGACCGGCCCGACGGATTCTTCCCGGCCCCCCTGGGGGTGTCGGTGCGGGCGGTGGTGGCGGGCGGCCCGCAGACGTGGGCGGGCTTTGCCCGGCTGGCGGCCGCCGTCATCGAGCCGCGCGTTGTGATCACCCCGGAGGTCAGGGCCAAGGCCGAGGCGCTCACCGCCGGCAAGACGACGCGGTGGGAGCGCGTCCGCGCCCTCACGGAGTTTGTCCAGAAGGAGATTTCCTACCTCGCGGTCACCCTCGACAAGGACTACCTTGCCGGCTACCGGCCGCACGCCGCCGGCGAGGTGCTCCAGAACCGCTATGGCGACTGCAAGGACAAGTCGGCGCTGCTGGCGGCGCTCCTGCGGGCGTTGGGCGAGCAGGGCAGCGTCGTGCTGGTGTACGCGGGCAATCCCGCGGGCGTGCAGCGGGACTGGCCCTCGGCGAGTTTCAACCATGCGATCGCGGCGATGCCGGCCGACGAGGCGGTGCCCGCCGGCTGGCCGGTGGTGGACGCCGGCGAGCTGGGCCGGCTGGTGCTCTTCGATCCGACCGATCCGCAGACGCCCCTGGGGTCGTTGGGCCCGGGCGTGAGCGGCGGATTCGGCCTCGTCGCCTCGGACCGCACCACGGACCTGGTGGCGATGCCGGTGGCGGCGGCCGCGCAGAACCGCCATGTCAGCCGCATCGAGGCCGCGCTTGAGGCCGACGGACGTCTGGGAGCCGGTGGCGGCGGAGTGGCGGCTGGATTACACCTTTGCAGCCGACCGATACGCCCGGCGGACGGGGGGCAGCCTGCTGCTGGTGAGCCCCCAGGTGATGTTTACGCGGACGCGGCTGGCGCCGTGGAAGACGAACCAGGCGGGCGTGGTCTGGTTCGGCGGGAGCAGCCTGCAGAAGGAGGTGCGGCTGACGCTGCCCGCCGACGCGATCATCGAGGAGATGCCCGACGACTGGGCGCAAAATCAAGGGACCGCGACCTGCCACCTGCGGTACCGGCGCGAGGGGACGGTGGTGGTCTGCGAATCGGACTTCACACACGAGGGGGGCTTTCTCGAGCAGAAGGATTACGAGGCGCTCCGCCTGCTCGTGCAGAAAATGCAGGACTCCGAGCGCCGTCCGGTCGTGGTTCGGCTGATACCGAAGACCGGGCCGGCGCCCAAGCCCCCGGCCACCCCGCCGGGAGGATGAATGCCGCCGGCCCGGACGCACGGCGGGGAGCGGGGTGGGGCGCCCGGTTGGAAGAATGCCTGTCGCGGAGCTTGTTTTGCGGCGCGGGCCGACTAATTTCGCGGCAACCGTGACTTCACCGAACGACTTCACTTTGCCTCCCGACCTCAGCGGGCCGGGGTTGATGGCGGATGATGGCGGGACGCAGCGATGAAGGCCGTCCTCGATCCCGCCCAACTGTTGCTGCGGCGCCTGATGCGGCTGCTGCGCTGGCGACTCTGGATTCAGGAGCACCTCCAGCCCACGGAGTGGCAGGTCACCCTGCTCTGGGCGGCGCTCGCCGGATTTCTGGGCGCGCTGGCCTCGCTGCTGTTTTCCGCCCTGGCCGAGGGGGTCCATGATTTGTTTGTCGGTTATTCGACGCTCGGCGTCGTGACCTCGATGAAGCTCCTGCCCTGGTGGGGCTGCCTGCTCGTGCCCGCCCTCGGCGGCACCTGCGCGGGGTTGATTCTGCTCTTCGGCCAGCGCATCGCGCCGGGGCAGAGCTCCACCGACTACATGGAGGCGATTGCCATCGGCAACGGTCACGTGCCGGTCCGGGCGAGCCTGGTGAAGAGCGGGGCGGCCCTGTTCTCCATCGGTTCCGGCGGCTCGATCGGCCGCGAGGGCCCGATGGTGCAGCTCGCCGCGGTGCTCGCGTCGCTGGTCGGGCGCTGGCGGGGGTTCACTCCGCCGCAACTGCGCCTGATCGTCGCCTGCGGCGCGGCCGCCGGCATCGCCTCGGCCTACAACGCCCCGATCGCGGGCTCGTTCTTCGTCGCCGAGATCATCCTCGGGACGATCGCGATGGAGAGCCTCGGCCCGCTGGCCGTCTCCGCCGTCGTCGCGACCCTCACGGTGCGTGTGCTCACGGCCGCGCACGAGCTGTACCGTGTGCCGTCGTTCCAGCTGAACTCCCCCTGGGAAATGGGGCCGTACATCGTGCTGGGGCTCATCTCGGGTGTGCTGGCCCCGTGGTTCCTGCGGTCGTTGCGGCAGGCGGAGGGATTTTTCGTTTCGCTCAAGCTCCCGCTCGTGGCGCGGCTCACCCTTGGCGGGCTCGCGGTCGGCGCCATCGCGATCAATGTCCCCCAGGTGGCGGGCAACGGCTACTCGGTCGTGGTGGAGATCCTCAATGGCGCGGTGCTGTGGAAGGTCCTGCTCGGCATCGCCGCCTGCAAGTGGCTCGCCACGATGGCGTCGTTTGGTTCCGGGGCGCCGGGCGGCGTGTTCACGCCGTCGCTGTTCATGGGGGCGAGCGCGGGCTACCTCTTCGGCACGGCGGTGCACTCAGTATGGCCGACGGCCGCGCAGGACCCGCGGGCGTTTGCGCTGGTGGGCATGGGGGCGTTTCTGTCCGCCGCGAGCCGGGCGCCGGTCATGGCGGTCATCATGCTGTTCGAGATGACGCTGAGCTACGACATCATCCTGCCGCTCATGCTGTGCAGCGTGATCGCCTACTACACGGCGCGCGGGTTCGAGGAGCGCTCGCTCTACAGCGAGTCGCTGAAGAAGAAGACCGCGGCGGCCGAGTCGGTCGCGCCCTTTGCGATCGAGACGCGCGTGGTGGACCTCATGCGCACCAAGCCCCCGGTGATCGCGCAGACCGCACGGTTTGCGGAGATCGCCCGCGTCTTCCTGAGCGTGCGCGTGAACAACCTCTATGTGATCGACGACGCGGGGCGCTTCCTTGGGGTGGTTTCCCTGCATGACATCAAGCCCTACCTGGGCGAGCCCGACCTCGCGGAACTGGTGATCGCGCGGGACATCCTCCACGAGGATTTTCCGCGGGTGGCGCCGGACCAGCCGCTGGTGACCGCGCTGGCCGGGTTTCTCGGCATCGTGGCCGAGCGGCTGCCGGTGGTCGCGGCCGACGGCATTCTGCAGGGCAGCCTGTCGAAGGGCGACCTGCTCCTTGCCCTCGTCGAGAAGCGCAAGAAGCCGGTCGCAAGCTAGATCCGAATCCGGTGGCCGGCGGGGAACGGCGCCGTGGGCCGGTGGCGCCGGTGACGAACGGGTGACATTGGCCGGCCTGCGGAGGGTTTTTTGAACGTCCCGCGCGGGCTCCTCGTCTTTCTCCGTGGTAGTTCAAGTGCAGGTCAGCAGGTCAGCGAAGGCCGCCCAGGGGTTGGGCGGCCTTCAACTTTTCGGCGGCCGCGGGACCGGCGCGGGGATTTTGCCCAATTGTCACCCCCGGCGGTTGCCTGGCGGGCCAGGGTGTATCGGAATCGTCCTTACATGACGGACTCTTCCCCGATGCGGTGCCGGACGAGATGAAAACCTATCACGATGTCCTGCGGTGGCAGATGCTGGTCCTGGCGATCGGCCTGTTCCCCGGCGGTCGGCTGGCGGCGGCCGAACTGTCGCGTGGCTTCAGCGCGGCGCGCATGCTGTATGAGGAGCGGCGATACACCGAGGCGCGGACGGCGTTCCGCGCGCTCGCGGGCGACCAGCCGGACAGCGTGGAGCTCAACTTCTACCTCGGGCGGCTGGCGCTGTGGTTTGACGACGAGACCGCCGCGCTGGCGCACCTGGGGCAGGCCGCCCGGACCGCGCCTGACGACGCCCGGGTGCAGAATGCGCTCGGCGACGCCTATGGGCTGGCCGCCCAGAAGGCCGGCCTGCTGGCGAAGCTGGGCTGGGCCCGGAAATGCCTCGCCGCCTACGAACGCGCGGTCGCGCTGAACCCCCGGGAACCCGCCTTCCGCTGGAGCCTGGTGGGGTACTATTGTGTGGCCCCGCGCCTCGCCGGCGGCGGCTGCGAAAAGGCCTACCTGCAGGCGGCGGAGATCCGCCGGCTCGACCCCATGGGCGGACGGATCGCGCTCGCGACGCTCCATTTGGTGGAGCGCAGGCCGGCGGCGGCGTTCGCCGAGTTCG
>JAPLTR010000400.1 GCA_026398065.1 Verrucomicrobiota bacterium
ATGTTCTCTCATACGTCTTTCCGGGGGCGCCCGACACGGCCGGTGATCTTTCTTTGTCGCTGCTCGCGAGGAGCCTAACAGACCGTGTCCGTGTCGAGGCCGAGTGGCGGCGAACGCCAGCTTGAACGTTCGTCAAGGGGCTCGCAACCTTGCTGTGCTCCACTTTACGGTTCCGCCCAGCAAGGTCGCTTCGCATGAACAAATTGGTATCAGGAAGCCGAGCCAGTCGCCCGAACCCGTGTCCGGGCTGGCGCCCGGCCGTGGTTCAGCTAGGACGTCGGCGGAAGAACGCCCATGAACATCACAGACATCATTGTAGGCGGCGCCCTGTTCTCGATGGCTGCGTGCTCTACGCCCGCACACGAAAGCGCGAATGGAAAGACAAGAGGAAGCTCGTTGCAGTGTATCTCATCATGGATTGCGGAGCGATGACCGCGGCTTGGGATTCCTTTACTTCCCGCTGAGCGCAGAAGTGCCGATCCACCTATCTTCTTTTGCCGACCCATGAGCCGCGGTTTATTTCCGACAGTCTGCGTAAAAGGTGTCTGCCCGGTTTGTGAAGGCGGGGCGTTGGGTTACCGACTTTGCACCGATCAAATTACTTTGGTTGTCATGTGCGATGAGTGTGAGGCGGTTTGGCTTAAGCGAGAAGATGTCGGAGTTATGACGCCGCTCGCGCCATTGCCACCGGATTATACGGTACCTGGACTTGATTGTTCTATTGCTGGACCAATGTCCGCGTGGGCTAGTTTAAAGCAAGTTGTTGCGGCAGAGATAAGCATTGAGGACCTGAATGTAGTTAAAGAGCCAAGCTGAAGGGGTCATGATCGGCCCCCTTTCCGATCCCTACGGGCTCTTTTGCAGGTCTTGGATCAATTGGTTTTTGACGGGGGAGGCTTCGATCAGGTTTTTTCCGGCGGCGCGGAGATCGTCGACCTCGGTACGCGAAAGCTGAAAGGTCGTGGGGATGAGATTCAGCCTGGCGCGCGTCGCCGGATCGGAGATCTCGGCGAAGGAGAGTTTGATCATGTAGAGATTGGGCGGACTGGCGAGGGCCGGGCCGTTCGGGTAGAGTTTTTTGGCGTCGTCGTAGTTTTGCCGGAGCTGGGTGAAGAGGTCGCCGACTTGCTGGATGGTGTCGGCGGAGTAGTTGTTCATCGGGCCGCCGGTGACGGTGCCGAGGACGGGGATGACGCCGGGCGTGCTTTCCCGGGTGGCCAGCGGGCTGGCGCCTTCCGTGTGGGCATCGACCATGATGACGACGAGGTGCTTGGTGCCGCCGTTGAGCTGCGGCTGGAGGGTCCATGGCATCGCATCGCCCATGAGCGCGCCGGCGGGGCCGCGGAGGCCGATATTGTCGGCGAGTCCGCCATCGAGGAGGTGGATGTACTGGTCGCGCGGGACGGTGTAATAGCCGTCGTTTTGCACGGCGGTGGCGTAGCTGCGCGCATTGAGGGTGCGGGCTTTCAGGCCGGCGGTGATCCAGCCGGGGCGGGTGCCGTCGGGCTTCGGGTAGGTGGTCACCGTCATCGGCGCCAGCAAGATGGGAAAGGCCGACGAGGCGGCGACCCCGCGGGAGACGGGGTAGCTGCCGAGATCGGAGCCGAGCACATCGAACTGGTCCTGCGTAAACTCGAAACGACCCGTGCAGGCCATGTCGGTGGAATTGAGGATGATGAAGGGATGGCCGGGCCCGCGCGCGATGTCGGCAAAGGTTTTGCGATCGAAGACCAGGCGGTCGTAGTACTCAGCCGCCATGTCGATGCGGCTGTAGTAGGGCGAGGCGAGCTTGGGCCAGTTCAGGGGATTGAAGAGGCCGAGGACGAGCCCGGTCTGGACCTTCTGATAGAGGAAGCGATCCGGGAACGTCTTGAAAAACTCCTCGCGCGGGTGGAGTCCGTAGTAGGCCGCGGTGAAGCTCCCGCCCGAAACCGAAGAGATGATGTGCACATCGTCGAGGAGGGAGCGCGTCTGGCCGCGGCGCGTGTAGGTGACGCGGGCCAGCCCCTCCATCACGCCGAAGGAGAGGGCGGCCGCGCGCGTGCCGCCGCCGGAAAAGGCGAGGATGACAAAGGTCTCGTCATCGGTGCCGGGCAGGGCGTCGACCGCGCGGAACCGGTAGGCGGCGGGCGTATCGGCGACCACGCCGGGCGCATTGCGAAAGGCGCGGTGGTTGCAGCCCGGGGCCACGAAGGCGGTGGCACCGAGCAGGACCAGGAAAATGACCACGCGAAAGGGTGTCACGTGCGACCGGGCGCGTTGGAGGGGCGAGGAGGGGTTCATGACGTGGCCTTGGGCGCGAAGATGATGACCGCGGGACTGTCCGGCGACGTGTCGGCCAGCGTGACATTGATGGCGGCCGGCTTAAAATCAGCCGGGCCCGAGAGCGCGAGGGCGTAGTCGCCCGGGGCCAGCGGAATGATCCGGTTGGTGGTGCCGATGGGCTGGCCGTTGCCGAGCACCCCGCGGGGACCGGCGGGAAACAGCACGACGAGGTAGTCCGGGGCGACGGGCGGAGCGTTGCCGAGCAGCGGCGCGGGGGCCGGGGCCGGAGCGGCGCCGAGCGGCTGAAATTCGATCACCCTGGGGCTGCCCAGGGAAGTGCCCGTCAGCGTGACGTCGATGCTGGACGGCGCATAATCGGAGGGGCCGGCCAGGGTAAATGTATAGACGCCGGCGTTCATGGTGAGGATGACGTTGGTCTGGCCAACGCCCTGCCCATCGCGGACGACGCCGCGGCTGGTGGGATAGAGCACGATGATGAATTCCATGGGGGTAGAGCGGTCGGGCAAGCGGTGGGAGCGGAGCGGGAGGAGCACCGGGCCGGACGCGGCGAGCCGGCAAGGTGCGATGCCTGATAGCATCCGACGGTGAAACGTGGCGGTGTAGTGATATCTTTCAATTTATTTAGATATATTCAGGTGAGGCGCTGGCGCGAGTGAGTGCGAAGCAACCGGAAGGGGGCATAACTAAATGGCCGGTTGCCCAAACCCCGATTTCTCGAAAAGCGGACGCTCTGTCGGGAAAGTCCGCACGATGAACCAACGACTTCCGCGAATTGAGCTCATGCCGTCTGGCACTTTCTCCATTTGGGCTACAGGCCCTAAATAATTGACAAGAATCAGGCTCGGCGCGGCGAGGGAGGAACCCGGTCGATTTTATTCATGACCCCGTACCCCGGCCTTCGGCCCCATCCCGCCGGATCATCCCCCTTTTGCCCCTGGCCCGGTCCGCTCAGGCGACGAAGGCGAAGTTGCTGGCGCCGAACTGGGCGGAGCCGGCGGCGGTGTATTGGGCGATCTTGCGGGCCGCAGAGGCGGAGCCGTTGCCGTCGGCGTCGTAGAAAATTTCTCCGGTGGACCGATTGACGATGAGCTTGGAGTTCGCGCTGGTCGCCGCGGCCCCGAACTCGATGTTGTCGGCAGTCAAACTGCCGAAGAGCGACGATTTCAGCGCCAGCGTGTCCTCGGAGGCGTTGAACCCTTCGATGCGGTCGTAGGCCCCCGCGTTGAAGGCGTCGTTGAGGGCGACTGTCTCCGCGACGCCCGATCGGGCGGAGAGTTTGACGGTGTTGATCTTGGAGCCGTAGGCGATGCCGACATTGCCGTTGCCGGAGTAGCGGCTGCCCGCGGCACCCTGGATGTTGATGCTCGAGAAGGAACCTCCGTTGAGATCGACGTAACTCGAGCGATCGAGGCCGCTCAGGTCGATCTTGTCGGTGCCGCTGGCCGACCAGAGGGTCTCAAGGTAGTTCTTGCCCGCGGTAAAGGTGAAGGCGCCCCTCGTGGCGTTGGAACCGGCGGTGTTGGCACCGTAGAGATATTGGAGCGCCGCGATGTCGTAGGGCATGGCGGTGGTGGGGTTGACGCCCGCCGTGGCGCCGTTGTCCCAATAGGACATGATGCTGTGCTCGCGGTTGTCGTCCTCGGTGGAAAGATAGGGGCCGCCCGTGCCGCCGCCGCCGGCGTTGTAGTTGCCGGGATGCTTGAGGCCGAGCGTATGGCCGATCTCGTGGAGGATGGTCTCGTAGCCGTAGCCGCCCTCCTGCACCTGGGCGTCGCTGTTGGTCCACTGGTCGTTGGCCAGAAACAGGGCCGTCTTGCCCGCGATGGGGCTGTTCTTTGGGTAGTAGGAGTAACCGGCGCTCACCCCGCGCTGTTTGTTGGTCCCAAAATTGATGTCAGCGGTCGCATTGCCGGCCACTTCCTTGAAGGTAACGTTGATCATGCTGCCGTAGTAGGCAAACGCGCGTCGGACCGCGGCCATCTGTGCCTTGGTCATCGCCTTGAAGCCGAGCCGGTCCTGAGCGGAGC
>JAPLTR010000988.1 GCA_026398065.1 Verrucomicrobiota bacterium
TGGAACCATGCCCATAAAGTCGATCGCCTTCTTCAACAACAAGGGAGGCGTGGGGAAAACATCGCTCATTTACCACCTCTCGTGGATTTATGCGGACCTTGGCCTTCGCGTGGTTTTGCGTGATGCCGAGGTGCTCGAAGCTCGCGGCGAGCGCGAAGAATTCGCCGAGGCTGTCCCAGCGCAGGAAATTCTCCTCGGTGAACTGCTGCACGTGCTTGGGGGCGGAGCCGCCGGCTCCGGTTTCGAAGAGGCCGCCGCCGTTCATCAGCGGAACGATGGAGAGCATCTTGGCGCTCGTGCCGACCTCGAGGATCGGGAAGAGGTCGGTGAGGTAGTCGCGGAGGACGTTGCCCGTGACGGAGATCGTGTCCTGGCCGGCCTTGAGGCGGACGAGGGTGGCCTCGCACGCGGCGGCGGGCGCCATGATCTTGATGTCGAGCCCCTTGGTGTCGTGCTGGGCGAGGTAGGTCTTGACCTTCGCGATCACCTGCGCGTCGTGCGCGCGGGCCGCGTCGAGCCAGAAGATGGCCGGGGTGTTGGAAAGCCGCGCGCGGTTCACGGCGAGCTTCACCCAGTCCTGCACGGGCGCATCCTTCGTCTGGCAGGCGCGCCAGATGTCACCCTCGTCGACGAGGTGCTCCATGAGGACCTTGCCCTCGGAGTCGACGACGCGGACGGTGCCCTTGCCGGGGACGATGAAGGTCTTGTTGTGGGAGCCGTACTCCTCGGCGGCCTGGGCCATGAGGCCGACATTCGGCACGGAGCCCATGGTCTTCGGGTCGAAGGCGCCGTGCTTTTTGCAGAAGTCGATCGTCGTCTGATAGACGCCGGCGTAGCTGCTGTCGGGGATCACGCAGAGGGTGTCCTGGCCCTTGCCCTGCGCATTCCACATCTGGCCGGAGGTGCGGATCATCGCGGGCATCGAGGCGTCGACGATGACGTCGCTCGGCACGTGGAGATTGGTGATGCCCTTGTCGGAATTGACCATCGCGACGCCGGGGCGGGAGGCGAAGACGGCGGCGATGTCGGCCTCGATGGCGGCCTTCTGGTCGGCGGGCAGCGTGGCGATCTTGCCGAGGAGGTCGCCGAAGCCGTTGTTGAGATCGACGCCGAGGGCGGTGAGGGTGGCGCCGTGCTTGGTGAAGAGGTCCTTGAAGAAGACGCGGACGGCGAGGCCGAAGAGGACGGGGTCGGAGACCTTCATCATCGTGGCCTTCAGGTGCAGGGAGAAGAGGGTGCCGTCCTTCTTGGCCTTGTTGATCTGCTGGGCGTAGAAGGCGCCGAGGGCCTTCCGGTTCATGAACGTGCCGTCGAGGATCTCGCCGGCCTTGAGCGGGGTCTTTTCCTTCAGGACGACGGTCTGCGCGGCCTTCGCGACGGCCTCGGGCGAGGCGCCGGCGGGAGCGGGGGCGGGCACGAACTCGATGCGCACGGTGGTCGCGGCGGGGACGGTGACGGACTTCTCGTTGGAGAAGAAGTCATCCTTGCCCATGGTGGCGACGCTGGTCTTCGAAGTGGGCGACCAAGCGCCCATGGAGTGCGGGTGCGCGCGGGCGTAGTCCTTGACGGCCTTGGGCGCGCGACGGTCGGAGTTCCCCTCGCGGAGGACGGGATTCACCGCGGAACCCATGACCTTGGAGTAGCGGGCCTTGGCGTCCTTCTCGGCGTCCGTCTTCGGGACCTCGGGGAAATCGGGGAGCGCGTAGCCCTTGGCCTGGAGCTCGGCGATGACGGCCTTCAGCTGCGGGACGGAGGCGCTGATGTTGGGGAGCTTGATGATGTTGGCCTCGGGCTTGAGCGTGAGGGCGCCGAGCTCGGCGAGGTGGTCGGCGACGCGCTGGTGGGCCGGGAGAAGGTCGGAAAAATTGGCGAGGATGCGGGCGGCGACGGAGATGTCGCGGGTTTCCACGGCGATGTCCGCATGCTTCGTGAAGGCCTGGATGATCGGCAGCAGGGAATAGGTGGCGAGCGCAGGCGCTTCGTCGGTCTTCGTGTAGATGATAGTGGGCTTGGCGGACATGGTGATAAGGAAGGGGAAACGGTGACCCTTCATCAAAGCCGCCGCCTCCACCCGGTCAAAGGCTTTTGCAGGGCGTTTCTTGGCATGACGAGAAGGGTTTTTGCTTCGCGCGGTCGGGCGGATTCATCAGAGTCCACGCGAACCTCTCCGCCGCGCCGTCATGAAAAAACTCCTTGGCCTGTTCCTGCTCAGTGTCGTCAGCCTTTTCGCGCAGGCGGAGAAGCTGGACTTCGGTGCCCGCGGCAAGCTCACGATCTACCTCACGGACAACTGGTCGATCGAGACCTCGGACTTCGGCGACCGGAAGATGATCAAGGTCACGCCGAAGGACAGCAAGGTGAACGCCCACATGGAGATCACGGTCACGTTTCCCGAGACCGACCGGTTCGACACGAAGGCGCGGCTCAAGATGCGCGTCGAGGTGGACGCGACGAAATTTTCCGAGCAGTCGGTCGAGGGGAAGGCGCGGGCGCAGGAGTTTTCCCTCGGCACCGGGTATGGCTACTACTGCACGTTCACCGATCCGGACCTGGTCGGGAAGCCGCCGCAGCCGGGCAACTTCAAGAATGTCAGCGTCGGCCTGATCCGGCTCGCGCCGGACGTCATTTTGGAGGTCGGCATCAACGCCGACGGGGTGAACAGCGAGCCCTACCAGCAGCTGCTCGGGGCGATCGAGGGCATGGAGTTCAAGGCTGGCGCCGGGCGCTGAACGGGCGGCCGGCGGACGCGGTGGGAGATTGCCTCCGGGCGGTCCGCGGGCCAGAGTGCGCCATGCCCCGCGACCTGATCCTGCCCCGATCGATCCCGAATTTTCGCCGCGCGCTCCTGGTGGGTGTGTGGACCTTTGGCGCCCTGGCCGCGCGGGCCGCCGCCCCGGTGACCGCCATCGACACCAGCGGGTTCAACGATGCGATGCATCACTGGCGTTCGATCAAGGAGCCGGAGCGCGTGATGCAGCCGCTCCCGAACCAGCCCTCGTACCGGCCGGAGCAGGTGAAGGAGATCGCGGCCAACGTCCTGCTGTTCCAGCGCGCGAACGGCGGCTGGCCGAAGGACTATGACATGCTCGCGGTCCTCACCGACGAGCAGCGGAAGGCCGTCAGCGATTCGCGTGGCCGGGCCGACACGACCTTCGACAACCACACGACGCACACGCAGGTGGCCTACCTGGCGCGGGCGTTCGTGGCGACCGGCGACCCGGCCCTGCGCGACGCCTGCGTGCGGGGGCTCGACTACACGCTGGCGCAGCAGTATCCGAATGGTGGATACCCACAGCGCACGCCCGGGAGCCCGGGCATCGGCGGCCGCATCACCTTCAACGACGGCGTGATGATCGGCGTGCTGGAGGTGCTCCGGGAGGCGGCGGACCGGGCGCCGGCCTTCGCCTGG
>JAPLTR010000084.1 GCA_026398065.1 Verrucomicrobiota bacterium
AAGGTCCGCGGTCCGCTGCACGGCATTCCGATCGTGCTCAAGGATAACTACGACACGTTCGACATGCCCACGACCGCCGGCTCCCAGCTCCTCGCCGGCTCGATCCCGCCCGACGACGCCTTCGTCGTGAAAAAGCTCCGCGACGCCGGTGCCGTTATCATCGCCAAGGTCAACCTCTCCGAGTTCGCCGGCGGCGGCGGCTCCGTCAGCGGCGCGACCGATCCCGCCGTGATCAAGGCCGGCAATGTGCCCAACGGTTTCTCCTCGATGGGCGGCCAGACGAAAAATCCCCACGACCTCACGCGCGGACCCTCCGGCTCCTCCGGCGGCACCGGCGCCGCCGTCGCCGCGGTCTTCGCGCAGTTCGGTCTCGGCACCGACACCGCCGCGTCCGTCCGCGGCCCTTCCGCCGCCAATGGCGTCGTCGGCCTCAAGACCACCCACGGCCTCGTCTCGCGCGACGGCGTGGTTCCGCTCGCCCTTAGCTACGACACCGTCGGGCCGCTCGCCCGCAGCGTGACCGACACCGCCATCGCCCTCTCCGTCCTCGCCGGGGTCGATCCCGCCGACGCCTCCACCAAGAAGGGCGCCGGCAAATCCGAGGCCGACTACACGAAGAATCTCAAGGTCGGCGCGCTCAAGCGCGCCCGCATCGGCATCGCCCGCGATTTCATGGGCAGGAGCCATCGCCGCTCTCAAGGCGCAGGGTGCGATCATCGTCGATCCCGTCGTCATCCCGCCCGCCGTCCTCCTGTCCCGCGGCGGCATCTACAACACGGTCCGCACTGCCGAGTTCAAAGCCCAGATCGCCGACTACCTCAAGACTGTCGGCCCGAAATATCCGAAGACCATCGACGAACTCGCCGCGCGCGCCAACGACCCCAAGTCCGGCTACCGCAGCCCGGAAAAGGCCTACGCCCTCGCCTACTCGGCCAAGACCGCGCTCTCGCTCACCGATCCTGTTTATATCGCCGCGCAGACACACGGCGCCGCGTTCATCCGCGCCTCGATGGAGGGTGTTTTCGCGAATCACCAACTCGACGCGATCCTCTACCCGACCTCGCCCGAGCCCGTCTCACTCATCAAGCCCGCCGCCTCCGAGCGCGCGCCCGCCGGCGGTGCCAGCGCCTCACCGCTGAATATCGCCAACATCACCGGCTTCCCCGACCTCGTGCTCCCCGCCGGCATGTCGGAGGGCCTCCCCGTCGCGATTTCGCTCATGGGCCGTGCCTTCACCGAGGGCAAGCTCCTCGGCTACGGCTACGACTTCGAGCAGGCCACCCACGCCCTGCGTCTCCCCGTCAACACCCCTCCGCTCTCCTCCGACAAAGTCGGCAACTGATCCCCCTCCTCTCATGAAAGCGCCCCGTTGCGTCCGCGTCCTGTTGTCCGGCCTTGGTCTGTTCTCCGCCGTTTGCGTCTTCGCGCCGTCCGCCACCGCCAAGACCTTCACGCTCAGCAGCGCCACCATCCCCGACATCCAGGATGCGGTCGCCTCGGGCGCCCTCACGTACGAGAAGCTCGTCACGCTCTACCTCGCGCGCATCGCCGCCTACGACCAGCAGGGCCCCGCGCTCAACACCGTCATCACCCTCAATCCCAGGGCCCTCGAAACCGCCCGCGCCCTCGATGCCGAGCGCAAGGCCAAGGGCGTGCGCACTCCCCTTCACGGCATTCCTGTGATCGTGAAGGACAACTTCGACACCGCCGATCTGCCCACCACCGGCGGCGCCTTCTTCCTCGAAGGCTCCCTGCCGCCCGACGATGCCTACATGATCCGCCGCCTCCGCGAGGCCGGCGCCATCATCCTCGCCAAGGTCAACATGGACGAGCTCGCCGGCGGCAGCATCGGCTTCAGCTCGATCTGGGGCGTGTCGAAAAATCCCCACGGCCTCGACCGCATTCCCAGCGGCTCCTCCGGCGCGACTGGCATCGGCCTCGCCGCGTGGTTCGCCCCGCTCGGCCTCGGCACCGACACCGGCGGCTCCATCCGCGGCCCCTGCGCCGCCAACGGCATCCCCGGCATCAAGCCCACCAACGGCCTCCTCTCCCGCGACGGCATCATCCCGCGCGTCCTCTCCCTCGATACTGGCGGCCCCATGGCGCGCAGCGTATACGATGTCGCACTGTCCCTCGGTTTCATGACCGGCGTCGATCCCGCCGATCCGCTCACCGAGAAAAGCACCGGACTCTTTTACGGCGACTACACCAAGTTCCTCACCAAGGACGCGCTCAAGGGCGCGCGCATCGGCATCCTCTACGAGGGTCTCGGCAAGGAACCCGACGTCGACGCCGTCTTCGCCCGCGCGGTCGATGAGCTCAAGGCCCAGGGCGCCGTCATCATCGATCGCGTCAAATACCCGAGTGTCGTGATGGAGGGCCGCAACGGCATCTCCGAGATCATCCGGCAGGCTGACATCCGGGAAGAACTCGGCCACTACCTCGCCACGCTCAAGCCCGGCTACCCCAAGTCGCTCGACGAGATCCTCGTCCTCCATGACAAGCTCATGAAGTCCGACCCAAGCCGGGCCGCGTCTCGCCCAACCCTCGCCTCTACGAGGCCCTCCGCGTCACCAACACCGGCCTCAAGTCCACCGACGCCCTCTACGTTTCCGCCAAGCAACACGGCATGGCGATGATCCGCGACGCCGTGCAGAGCGTGTTCACCCAGCACCAG
>JAPLTR010000305.1 GCA_026398065.1 Verrucomicrobiota bacterium
TCGAACTACAGCAGCTCCACGATCCTGACGGTCAATGCCAGCGCCGCGGTGGCCATCACTACCCAGCCGACCAACCAGTTTCCCGATGCCAACACCACGGCCACGTTCACCGTGGCCGCCACCGGTTCGCCGACCCCGACCTACCAGTGGCAGCGAAAGCGGCGCGTCGGCGATACTACGTTTGTGAATCTCACGAACGGTGCCCCGTACAGTGGCGTGACGACCAACTCTCTGTCGATCGCCTCGGTGAACACCTCCATGGGGGGCGATCAGTTCCAGTGTGTCGTGAGCAATGCCACTAGCACCGTGACCAGCGCCGCGGCCAAGCTGACGGTTAGACTGACCAACGTGGCGATCAGCGCCGACAATCCTCCTTTGCTGACGGAGCAGCCGTTCAAATACACCGTCACGGCCGGTCCGGCCGATCAGATCACCGCGATGGCGGTCGAGTGCCAGACGAGCGACGGTGTCTGGCACTGGCAGGCCGGGTACGCTGCGAGTTCCTCGCCCCAGCATGGCAACCTCACGACCGGTGCCAACTGGACGAAGTTGCGCCTGGTAGTGGCGGGCCCCGATGGTGTTCCCACCCTCAGTCCGGAGGTCGTGATCGTTCCGCGGCCGGCCAAAGTCCGGGTGGCAGCTTCTGCCGGCACGTGGAGCACCAATGCGGGCACCTTCGATATCGGCACCGACTCCAGTGGCTTTGTCCCCCTGACGACCTATCGCGGCTTCCTCCAGGGAGCGTTCACGGCCGGCCAGTCTTACACCCTGCAGGCTTGGGGCTATGCGCCGGCGGCCAACTGCAGTCATTTCGAAGCCACGTTGTACGATCTGGCGGCGGCCAACGACGCGGCGGCGGTCATGACTACGACGGGATCGTTCGGCTCGAGCGCTGCGGTCGGCCAGTCCGTCGCATTCAGCCCTTCGCACAACGGCGTCTACCGCCTCAATGTATCCTATTTCGGCGCCACCAACGCGTTGTTCGCGAACGGCACCGTATCTTACGATATCGTGGTCGGCTCGGCGGCCCCCATCGCCGCGACGAACGACTTCGATATCGTCGACAACCGGGGGGTGGACGGGATCTTCACGTACCGGCTGGGTGCGGGCGGCGGTATCGCCGATGTGGTCTACTCCAACGGTACGACGTCCTCCGCCCTCACCAACGGCTACGGATTCCCTCACACCGACGGCGGCTTCCAGTGGGTGCTCTGGGGCGCGCCCAATCTCACTCAGACCGAGAAGGACATCCTCTGGTGGCTGAAGGATATGCCCCAGTTCAACATGAACCAACTCGGCAGCTACAACGCCCAGGGCGGCCTGCTCGCCCCCACGGTCTCTGCGGTCAAAACGGTCGGTGTCAACAAGTGGGAGGTCTATTCCGCCGGCGAAGACCAGTGGTATCCGGAATTCAATCCGTACATGAAGGGCAAGTTTCCCTGCTACACCAAGTACGAGTTGCTCTCCAGTGGTGTGGTCAAGGTCTACAACGTCCTCTTGATCCCGGCCCTGTCCACGAACCTGGGTGGGAATCCGCAGACGCTCACCACCCACAATTTCGAGCTGATCCAGTACAATGATTTCCGCCGTGGGGATGACAACAAGGTGGGCACCACCCACAATCTCGGAGTGGACGCCTACGCCTATTCCACCGACTTCAACGTCGTGAGCAATGTACCGTTGAACTACTGGGTGAACGACGGCCAGACCGGCGCCGCCCCCAACTATGGGCACGAGATCGACGAGAACCTGCAGTTTGCGGGCCCGGCGGTCGGCACCACCCGCGGATTTACCGTGGCCTTCAACAGCCGCGGCCCCTCCTACGGACCGGCCATGGCCACGATCTTCGGGAAACAACAGCTGGTGAATGAGAACGACGCGGCTGTTTCCGGCAGCCTGTACCGGGCCGGTCTACGGCGGTCCATTGTCGAGAACGACGGACTAGGATTCACGGTCATGAGCCTGTTGGAAATCAGTCCCGCGAGCGCGGGCAATGTTTTGGAATACACCTATTATCTGGCCGGAAGTTCCGCGCTCACCACCAACTACTTCAACCTGCTGAACAGTATTGCGGTCAACGGACACGACGGCAATCCGATGCCGGCTCCCAAGCTGTACAGCCCCAACTACACGTTCTCGGGAGACCTCCTCACGATCGTCAACAAACTGAAGGACATCCAGACGAAGAGCGTCGATATCTGGGGCGCCCGGACCGATCACGTGGATCGCTTGCTCCGTTAAGCGGGTCCATTCGTCCGCGTCATCAGGCGGGGTTGCGAAGGCAACTCCGCCTTTTTTGCGCGCTGAAGCCAGATGAAAAGCAACTCGAGAGACGCCTGCGCAATCCGTCCTGAACTACTTCGCCGCGCCGCGCCGGGCGACCCATTCGACGATCGCGGCGTCGTTGTCACCGGATCGCCACACGAGGGAAAGAAACTCCGCCGGGTAGATGTCGTGCTGCGTGAAAAACGCGCGGTCGCCGCCGCAGCCGTACATCAGCGAGGCGGGCAGTTCGCCTCGGAGTTTCGCGCGGGCCTTGGGCAGGAGACGGGGGAGCCAGGCGATGCCCTTCACGGCGGCGGACTTCGGCGGGAGCGTGGTGTCGTCGAGGACGACGGTGGAGGCCCGGCCGCCCTGCACGTTAAGGAAGTAGTCGCGGCGGACCGATTCGATGGCGAGGGCGGTCCCGGAGTCGGGCTCGCCGTAGTTGTTGCGGTCCTCGGCGTAGTCGTAGAGGTGCTGCGCGGTCAGGCCGTTGGCGGCGAGGAAGGCGGCCTCCTCGGGCGAGAAAAAGGCTGCGGCGCCGCGCTGGCCGGAGGCGTAGCGGGCGACGGCCTGTTCGAAGAGGGCGTGGAATTTGCGGGCGAAATCGTAGTGTTTCATGGCGGCGGAACGGTTCGACGATGTCGCCCGGCGGAAAAGATCAAGCCGAAGCGGGCCGGAAATCGATCAGCCGCTTGAAGCGGTCGACCTTTTCCACCACGACGTCGAGGCGGCCGTTGAGCGCGAAACGCTTCTTCGTCTTGCGGCCGACGAGCGCGGTGCCGTCGTCCGCGGGGAAGTAGCGGTCGCCCTCCAGCGCGTTGGCGCTGATGAAGCCGAAGGTCATCGAGTCCACGAGCTCGATGAAGAACCCGTTGGGCCGGACGTCGGTGATGACGGCGGCGAACCGCGTGCGGGGCGACTGGTCGAGCTCGCGCTCGAAGAACTCGAGCAGCGTGATCTTGACGCTCTCGCGCGCGGCCTCGGCGCTCGTGCTCTCGGTCTGGCGGAGGTGCTCGCCGAGATTCTGGATGCGCGAGAGATCGTAGCGGGCGTTGCGCGCTGGCGGGATCGCGTGGCCCTTGTGCTTCTCGAGGTAGGTGTCGAACACCCGGTGCACCACGAGGTCGGAGTAGCGGCGGATGGGCGAGGTGAAGTGGGTGTAGTCCTTCTTCGCGAGGCCGTAGTGGCCGTCGGGGGTCGCGCGATACGCGGCCTTCTTCAGGCTGCGCAGGAGCTGCGTCCGGAGGGTGTAGCCCTGCGGGTGGTTCGCGAGGGTGACGAGGAGCTTCACGATCTCCTCGCGGTGCGTGAGGTCGCCGACAGGGATGTTGAAGGAGCCGAGCAGGTCGCGGAACTCGGAGAGTTTTTCGACATCGGGCTCGTCGTGCACGCGGTAGAGCGAGGGGAGCTGGTGCGTGCGCGTGAGGCGGGCGACGGCCTCGTTGGCCGCGAGCATGAACTCCTCGATGAGCTGGTGGCTCTCGTCGTGCTCGATCTTTTCGAGACGGTCGGCGTAGCCCTGCTCGTCGACGAAGATCTTCGTCTCGGGCATGTCGAGGTCGAGGCTGCCGTGGGCCATGCGGTCCTTGCGGAGGCGCGCAGCGATCTTCCACAGCGCGCGGCACCAGATCTGCAGGTCGTGCAGCTCGTCGTCCGTGAGGTCGCGGAGCGCACGGCCGGTCGAGCCGGTCTGGTGTTTCGCCGGCAGCGGGAGGGCGCGGATCTTGGCGAGATCGTCCTCGAACATGAAGGCATAGGCCTGCTTGTAGGTGAGTCGCTTGCGGCTGCGGATGACGGTGTTGGCGTAGGTCGTCTCGCGGAGGCGGCCGTTTTTCGCGAAGGTGAGGAATACGGCCTTGCACAACCGGTCCTGGGCCTCGACGAGCGAGCACAGGCCGTTGGAGAGTTTCTCCGGCAGCATCGGGATCACCACGCCGACGAGGTAGGTGGAGTTGCCGCGGCGCTGCGCCTCGCGGTCTAGGGCGGTGCCGGGATGCACGTAGGTGGAGACATCCGCAATGTGGATACCGACGCGCACCTCGCCGCCGTCGAGCGGCTCGTAGGAAAGGGCGTCGTCAAAGTCCTTCGCGTCGTCCGGGTCGATCGTGAAGACGATCTTGTCGCGGTAGTCGAGGCGGCCGGGCAGCTCCGACGGGAGCACGCGGTCGGGAATCTTGGCGGCCTCGGCCTCGACGTCGGCGGGGAACTGCGTCGCGAGGTTATGCTTGAGGAAAATGCCGAGGAGCTCGGCGCGCGGCTCGTGGGTCCGGCCGAGGCGGGACGTGATCGTGCCGGTCAGGGGATCGGAGCGGCGGTTCCACTCGGCGAGCTGGACGACGACCTTGTCGCCCTCCTGCGGGGTGGGCGTGATCCCGCTCTTCGCCGGATCGCCGACGGCGATCTCGTAGCTGAAGCGCGGATCGTCGGGCTGCACGACGTATTCGCGGCGGCCCTTGCGGAGATTGCCGACGATGGTGTCACGGGCGCGTTCGAGGACGCGGACGATGCCGCCGATCTTTTCGCCGGGGCGGCGGCCCTTGCGGCCGGGAAACTCGCGGGCGAGCACGCGGTCGCCGGGCAGGGCGACGCCGGTGTCCTCGGGGAACACCTGGAGCGCGGGCTGCGCGTCCTCGTCGAGGACGGCGTCGCGGACGACGAAGGCGGAGCCGCCGGCTCGAAACTGGATGCGACCGATCAACTCGCCCTTGCCGAGCTTGGGCGTGTCGGTATCGGCTGGCTTTTCCTGAGACCGGACGGGCATGGACTCGCGCGGGGCGGAACCCTGACGCGGAGCCGGTGCC
>JAPLTR010000834.1 GCA_026398065.1 Verrucomicrobiota bacterium
ATCAGGAAGTCCGGCGCGACGGCCCCGGCGCCGAGGGTCGCGGGCTTCGGCGCGGCGGCGGCGGGCACATCGGTCTTGGCCTGGATGGTGGCGGCCGGCATGGACTGGCGGGTGGAGCCCGCCGGGAAGAAGATCTTCGGCTTGTCGGCGTCGGCGAGCGGGACGCCGGCGAGCATGAGCAGGTTGGCCAGGCCGGTGTGGGTGCCCTCGCCGTAGCCGACGTAGGAACCAACGAGCTGGCCGGCCGGGTTGATCACGAGGGTCGTCGGCAGCGGCGAAACCACGCCCTGGGACAGCTGCTTCATGATGGTGCGGTCCATGGCCTCCTTGTCGCCCGACGCCGGCTTGCCGACGGGGTCGAAGACGGTCGCGAAGGTGTATTTGCCCTTTGTCTCGCCCAGCCACTTGTCGTAGTTGGCGCGCGTGTCGAAGGCGCAGACGCCGAGGATGACGACGCCCTTGTCGGCATACTTGCGGTGGATCTCCTCGTAGTGCGGCATGGCCTGCTGGCAGGGGCCGCACCAGGTGGCCCAGAAGTCGAGGACGACGACCTTGCCCCTGAGGTCGGCGAGGGTCTTGAGGCCGTCGCGCGTGGACCATTTGAAATGGAGGGCGGGCGCGGGCTGGCCGACGAGATGGGCGGACGCCTTGTCGGCCTGGGCGCGGCGCTCAAGGGAGCCGAGGGTGCGGTCGGCGGCGGCGGCGGGCTTGGTGCCGGGGAAGCCGGCCTGCAACTGCGCGAAGAGGGCCTTCATCTGGTCGAGGTCCTTGAGGACTTCGCCATAGAGCGTGGCCTTCATGAAGAGGATCTGCGCGACGTTGTCGGTCTTCTGGGCGGCGTACTTGGCGAGCAGGGCGTCGAAGGCGGCGAGCTCAGGCGCGAGGCTCGCGGCGGTGGGCGCGCCGGTGCGGAGCTTGGCGCGGACCTGGGTGACGAGGTTCTTGAGGTCGTCGGCGGGATTGTCAGCGGCCGGCGCGGCGACGGCGGGCGCGGCGGGCTGCGCGGGGAGGCCGCCGACGGAGGAGAGCGCGAGCGGCAGGGCGAGGAGGGGCCGGAGGTTCATGGGGAATGAGACGGAGGTGGGTGGGAAAACGTTGCCGGGAAAGGCGGGGCGCGCGGTCAGCTGGTCAGAGGGATGGCCGCGTCGCTGTGCTCCTCGCGAGGACAGTCCGAAGACATCACCAATGGGCGTAGTCGCCCTTTTCGAGGCCCTTGGCGAACTCGACGAAGAGCTTCACGCAGCGTTCCACATCCTCGAGGTCGACGACCTCGGAGGGCGTGTGCATATAGCGGAGCGGGATGCTGACGAGGCCGGTGGCGACGCCGCCGCGGCCCATCTGGATCGCGCGGGCGTCGGTGCCGGTGGGGCGCGGGTCGGCCTCGATCTGATAGGGGATCTTGAGCTTCTTGGCGGCGGCGACGAGGCGGGCGAAGACCTTGGGGTTGATGTTGGCGCCGCGGCAGAGGATGGGGCCGCCGCCGAGCTTGGTCTCGCCGTACTTGCGGTTGTCGCAGTCGGGGTGGTCGGTGGCGTGGCCGACGTCGACGGCGAGGGCGATGTGGGGATTCACGGCGTAGGCGGCGGTGGTGGCGCCGCGGGTGCCGATCTCCTCCTGCGAGGTGGCGACGCTGACGACCTTGGCGGCGAGCTTCTTGCGGTCCTTGTCCTTGGCGAGGCGGACGAGGGTCTCGCCGACGACGTAGGCGCCGACCTTGTTGTCGAAGGCGCGGGCGGTGCCGACGCTGCCGTGAATAAGCGCGAGTTCGTGATCGTAGGTGGCGACGTCGCCGATGGCGATGCGCTCAAGGGCCTCCTTTTTGGACCGGGCGCCGATGTCGATCCAGATCTCGTGGATCTCGGGGACCTTCTTGCGGTCCGCGTCGTCCATGAGGTGGATGGCGCGCTTGCCTGTGACGCCGGTGACGGGGCCGTGGGCGGTCTGGATGATCACACGGCGGCCGGAGATGACGGTGCGGTCGTGGCCGCCGATCGTGTCGAAGTAGATGAAGCCGTCCTTGTTGACGTAGGTGAGGATGAGGCCGAGCTCGTCCATGTGGCCGGCGAGCATGAGGACGGGGTCACCCTTGGGGTTGAGGGTCGCGAGGCGGTTGCCGAGGGCGTCGCCGGTGTAGGCGTCGGCGGCGGGCTTCACATGGCGGTCGAAGACAGCCTGGGCCTCGGCCTCGTAGCCGGAGGGCGAGCGCGCGTGGAGCAGTTCGGCGAGAAAGGCGGGGACCTGATAGGACGACATGGGTTTTAGTCTCGCACCGCAGCGGCGGGGCGCAAAGCGTTTTTGCGAATGACCATCTATCCCGCCATCGACATCAAGGGTGGGCGCGCCGTGCGACTGCTGCAGGGCCGCGCCGATCAGGAGACCGTTTACGCGGCGAACCCGGCCGACGTGGCCGCGGAGTTCCGCGCGGCGGGCAGCGCGTGGGTCCACGTGGTGGACCTCGACGGGGCGTTTGCCGGCGAGCCGCAGAACCTCGCCCAGGTGCAGGCGATCGCGGCGATGGGGATGAAGGTCGAGCTCGGCGGCGGCCTGCGCACGCGGGCCTCGGTCGAGCGGGCGCTGGGCTTTGGCGTGAGCCGGGTCGTGATCGGCACGCGGGCGGCCGAGAGCGAGAGCTTCGTGGGCGAGCTGGTGCAGAGCTTCGGCGACAAGATCGCCGTGGGCATCGACGCGAAGGACGGGAAGGTCGCGGTCAAGGGCTGGGTGGACACCACCGGCACCGGCGCGCTCGACCTCGCGAAGCGGATGGACGCGATCGGCGTCCGCACGATCATCTACACGGACATCGGCACGGACGGCATGCTCACGGGGCCGAACTTCCCCGGGCAGGAGGCGATGCTCCGGGCGGGGAAGTTCAACGTGATCGCGAGCGGCGGGGTGAGCCGGCGCGAGGACGTCGTGAAGCTCGCGGAGCTCGCGCGCCGTTACGCCAATCTGGACGGGGTGATCGTCGGCAAGGCGCTCTACGAAAAGCGCGTCGAGCTGCCGGACCTGCTGGCCATCGCGCGCGGGTAAGGGCGCGCCGCGCAGGTCGCGAAGGCGGGCGGAGTCCCGCCCTACCGCTTGATCTGATCCGCGAGCTCTTCGAGGGGATACGTGATGATCTCGGCGAGCGTGGGATGAAACCACGGGGCGCGGAGAAGATCGAAGACGGTGGCCCGCATCGCGAGGGGGCCGCTGAAGCAATGGATGAGTTCGCCGGCGTCGCGACCGACGATCTCGGCGCCGAGGATGCGGCCGCGCTTCGGCTCGGCGATGACCTTCACATAACCGTAGTTGGCGTCCATGAGGATGGACTTGCCGTGGTCGTTGAACGGGTAGCTGGCGACGAGGTACGGCGTGCCGGCCTCGTCGAGTTCGCGTTCGAGCCGGCCGATGGTGGCGAGCTGGGGATCGGTGAAGACGACGTTGAGGAGCAGGGACCAGTCGATGGGTTTGAGGTTCTTCACGCCCGCGGCGTGGCGCGCGGCGAGTTCGCCCTGCTGGATGGCGGTGTGGACGATCTCGGCGGGGCCGGAGCAGTCGCCGCCGGCGTAGATGTGAGGGGCGCTGGTCTGCTGCCAGCGGTTGATGACGATCTGGCCGCTGGGCTTGGTGCGCACGCCGGCGGCAGCGAGGTTGAGGCCGCCGGTGTTGGGCTCGCGGCCGAGGGCGTTGAAGAGATGGGCGGCGCGGCGGGTGACCTTTTTCCCGTCGTGGCGAAACTCGACGGTGACGCCCCTGGCGGTGGAGGAGATGTGCTCGAGCTTCGTCCCCGCGAAGAGCTCGATGCCCTCGTCGACGAAGGCCTGCTGGACGACGGTGGAGGCCTCCTCGGAATGGTCGCGCAGGATGTTGGGACTGCGCTGCACGAGGGTGACCTTGGTGCCGATGCGATTGAGAAACTGGGCGAGCTCGCAGGCGACGATGCCGCCGCCGAGGACGATGACACTCTGCGGGATGAAATCGAGGTCGAGCACGTCGTCGCTGGTCCAGAACGGGGTCTCGGCGAGGCCGGGGACGGGCGGCGTGCTGACCTTGGAGCCGGTGCCGATGAGAATGTGTTTGGCGCGGACCTTGCGGCCGTCGGAAAGCTCGACGGTGTGCGGGTCGAGGAAACGGGCGTGGGCGCGGATAAGGTCGAACTTGCCGGAGGCGAGGGCCTGCTGGCGGTAGGCGGCGAACTCACCGATGATCTTTTTTTTGCGGGCGTGGATGGCCTTCATGTCCGCGCGGGCGGAGGGGATCCTGAGCCCGAAGGTCTTTCCCTTTTGCGCGAGGTGCAGGACCTCGGCCATGAAGAGGAGGGTTTTCGAGGGCATGCAGCCGCGGAGGATGCAGAGGCCGCCGAGGTCGCGGGCGCCATCGACGATGGCGGTCTTGAGGCCGAGGGACACGGCGACGCGGGCGGCGTTGAAGCCGGCGCTGCCGCCGCCGATGACGAGGAAATCGTAGGTTTTCACAGGGGAAGAAACACGCGTCAGCGCCCTTTGCCAAACAGCATGATGTGAATCGTCTTCAGGACGATGGTGGCATCGAGGAGGAAGGAGAAGTGGCGGATGTAATAGAGGTCGTATTCCAGCTTGCGGAGGGTGTCCTCCATGTTGGCGCCGTAGGGGTAGTTGACCTGCGCCCAGCCGGTGATGCCGGGTTTCACGAGGTGGCGGAAATGGTAGCAATGGATCTCCCGCTCGTAGTTTTCCACGAGACGGTCCCATTCGGCGCGGGGGCCGATGAGGCTCATGTCACCGGTGCCGCGGTCCTCCAGCCAGACGGCGGCGGCGCTGATCAAGATGAGCGGCGAGGCGAGCACGATGCCGAGGGAGGCCAGGGCGATGTCGGCGACGCGCTTGAGGCGCTCGAAGACGGGCTCGCGGGCGATCTGAAACCCCTCCTGAAACAGCCAGGTCTGATTGAGCCGGTAGAGCGGGATCTTCTGCCAGTAGACCTGGTGGAACAGCTCCAGGGTGTAGGTCGGCACGCCGGCGAAATAGAGGTGGACGAGCAGGCGGGAAATCTCCGGCGAGAGCTCGCGGGCGGACTCGCGGAGCACGATGGCCTCGACGGCGATCTTTTCCGCCTGGATGTCGGCGAGGACGTCGCCAAACAGCCGGGGCGCTTCGGCGCCGGCGACGGACGCAAAGGGGGCCCGCGATTCCTCCGTGGCGACGGAGAAGATCAGGGGCTGTTTCGTGCCCATCTTGAGGCATTCCTGCCGAAAGGTCTCGCGGCTCGCGAGGTCGCCGAGGAACACGAGGCTGCGCTCGCCGCGCGACTGGGCGAGGGCCTGGTGGGCGAGGCGGCGATAGCCGAGGGTGAGCGGGATGAGCGAAAGGAAGCTGAGGGCGATGACACCGCGGCTGGATTTCAGCACGCTCTCCTCGGAGACGAAGGCGTAGATCCACAGCAGCGAGGCGAGCATCGCGCCGACCAGCGCAATGGTATGCAGGCTGGTGTAGTCGACACTGAGCATGTCGGTGCGCGCCTTGTAGCCCTCGATCAGGTAGATCGC
>JAPLTR010000897.1 GCA_026398065.1 Verrucomicrobiota bacterium
TGCTGCGGCGGCTGCTGGCCCGCGCCACGGCGTGCGCCTGACCGCCGCGGGCCGCGGCGTCGCCCTCAACGTCCTGCGCAAGCACCGCCTGGTCGAAACCTTCCTCGTCAACGTACTCAAGATGGACTGGGCCACCGTCCACGCCGAGGCCGAGCAGCTCGAGCATGCCATCTCCGACGAGGTCCTCGACCGCCTCGACGCCCTCCTCGGCCATCCCACCACCGATCCGCACGGCGACCCGATCCCGAGCCGCCAGGGCAAGATCGACTCCCAGGTCTACGCCACGCTCGCCACCTGCGTCGTCGAAAAACCCCTCCGCGTCGTCCGCATCACCGAGCAGTCCGCCGAGTTCCTCCAGTTCGCCGAACAGCACGGCCTGCTCCCCGGCGAGGCCGTCCGCGTCGTCGGACGCAACCTCACCGCCGGCCTGGTCACCGTGAAGCAGACCAAGGGCCGCCCGCTCGCCCTCAGCCTCGCGGCCGCGGGGAAAATCCTCGTCCAGCCCACGCGCTGAACGCCGGCGCTCGCGTCCTAGAACTCCCACCGCACGCGCAGCGCGTGCAGCCAGTCCGTCGCCCGGTTGCCGAGCCCGCGGCTCAGGCCGTAGTCGAGCTGCAAGGTCTTCGAGAAATCCCACGTGACGCCGCCGCCGAGCGAGCCGAGAAAACTCGACGAGGTCGCGGACGACACGCCGAACGTCGCCTCGGCATACGCCCCCCACGGACCGATGAGGTGCTGGCGCACAAAGGCGCTGCTGTACCAGCGTGAGTCGTAGCCGTTGTTGGCGTCGTTGCGCAGCAGGTCCCACTCCGCCATCGCCCCCACCACCGTGCTGCCTCCCAGCGACATCGCCCAAGGGAAAATCACCCCGCCCTCGACGTGATCGTTCCCCACGCCGCCGGTGCTCGTCGGCAGCTTGATGAACGGGATCACCGCCGCCGCCGCGCCGATCTTCTCGTTGCGCAGGTAGGTCCACTTGCTGCGCAGCGTCACGTCGCCGAGGCCGGAGTGCGTCGTGCGCGTGCCCTTGTACTGGTACGTTTGGCGCGCGAAAAACTGCAGCCCCACCTGCGCATCCACGTCCCGCGTGATGCCGGTGGACACGATCGTCGTCGCCAGTCCGAGCGCCGTGAACTTGTTGGGCTCCGAGGTGTCGCGGTTGACGCCCACCGAGATCGCATCCATCCGCACGAAGAACTTGCCCGGCGCGATCGTGTCCGGGGTCTCCGTGACCTGGGCCGCCAGCGGTGCGGCGGCGGTAAGGAGCGCAAGAAGGGTGACGGGCTTCATCAGGGGTGGTCGAGTGTCGGCCATCGGATCGCTCCCGGCTAGCAAATTGTACGCCGTATCCGCCGATCCACTCCCTTTCCCCCTTGCCGCCTCGCGCGGCGGACGCCCACACTGCCGGCCGATGTCCACGTCGTTCGCGCGACTCGTGTTTGCTCTCACCGCCGCGTTTTTTGCCGCGTTCTTCCTCTGGCCCATCTTCCAGATCCTGAAGGGCGGCTTCATCGACGCCGACGGGCACCTCACCTTCGCCTACCTCGCCGCGCTCCTCGCGGATCCCACCTACCACCACCTCGGCCTCCTCGCGCCCACCGCGACCATCGACTGGTTTGCCGCCAACCAGTTTTGGGGCGTCGCTCTGGTCGAGGCCCTCTCCCTCTACCCTATCATCTACCTCAACGCCGTCGCCGCCCTCGCCAACATCGACCCCGCGATGGAGGAGGCCGCGCAAAACCTCGGGTGCACCGGCTTCCGCCGCTTCCGCAAGATCACCCTGCCCCTCATCCGGCCCGGCCTCTTCGCGGGCGGCACCATCGTGTTCATCTGGTCGTTCACCGAACTGGGCACCCCGCTGATCTTCGACTACGCGCAGGTCACGAGCGTGCAGATTTACTACGGTCTGCGCGACATCGGCGGCAACCCGTTCCCCTACGCGCTCGTCGCCGTGATGCTCGCCAGTTCCGTGGCGCTCTACGCCCTCGGCAAGGGCCTCTTCGGCCGGAGCGGACACGCCATGATGGCCAAAGCCACCAGTTCCGGCGGCCCGCGCGCCCTGCCCGCCGCCGCGGCCTGGGCCTGCACCGCCCTGTTTGCCGGCGTGACCTTCGTCGCCGTGCTCCCGCACCTCGGCGTCGTCCTCGTCGCCTTCTCGCGCGACTGGTACGGCACGGTGCTGCCGCAAAGCTACACGCTCGAAAACGTCACCCTCGCCCTCGGTCACGACCTCACCGTCCCCGCCATCGCCAACAGCCTGAAGTTCGCGAGCATCTCCACGCTCGTCGATGTCGTCCTCGGCATCGCCATCGCCTACGTCGTCGTCCGCACGAAGCTCGCGGGCCGTCAGGTCCTCGACTTCCTCGCGATGCTCCCGCTCGCCGTGCCCGGTCTCGTACTCGCCTTCGGTTACCTCGCGATGTCGCAGGAGGGAAAATTCTTCGCCTTCCTCAACCCCGTGCGCGATCCCACGATCCTGCTCATCATCGCCTACTCCGTCCGCCGCCTGCCCTACGTCGTGCGCTCGGCCGCCGCCGGCTTTGAGCAGACCAGCGAAACTCTCGAGGAGGCCGCGCAGAACCTCGGCGCCACCCCGCTGAAATCCCTCGTCAAAATCACCCTCCCGCTCATCGCCGCCAACCTCATCGCCGGCGGCCTCCTCGCCTTCGCCTTCGCGATGCTCGAGGTCAGCGACTCCCTCGTCCTCGCGCAAAAACAGCTCTACTACCCGATCACCAAGGCGATCATGGAGCTCTTCCAGCTCCTCGGCGACGGCAAGTTCATCGCCAGCGCCCTCGGTGTCTGGGCCATGGTCTTCCTCGGCATCACCATCGTCGGCCTGAGCGTGATGCTCGGCAAAAAGCTCGGCGCGATTTTCCGGGTGTGAGGCCTTTCTCGCCGGGGCGCTTCCCGGGACCGGACGATTCCTTGCCGGAGCGGCGAGGTTGCGGGCCGGAAGGTTCATTCCCTCGCGAGGTTGTCCGAGTGGCGGCTGATTCATCCGGGATCCCTGGTTCGATGGGCAGGCGCACGATCACCTCCATAGCCATTAAGTCAACACTAATGTTCTTATTTACCTCACCCGCGAACCCGCCCCGGCAACGCCTCCCCTCGCGGTTCGGCCGGCCCGCTCGCATTCGCCCCCTCCCGGCTTAACTCCCGTAACCCCCGCTCCGCCCGCAGCCAGCGGGCCGCCCGCCACCCCCGGCTTGAAGCGACCGCGGCTTACCGCCATGCTTCCCGCATGAGATCCCCACTCAGAGTCGTCGGCCTGCTCGGCCGCTTCGCCGGGGTTTGGTTCTGCGTTTCCCCGCTGGCCCGTTCGGTCGCCGCCGCCGAACCCAACAACGAACAGTCCCTCCAGATCCTCCGGCTGGCGAGTTTCACGATGCCGGAATTTCCCGACTTCGTCCGGATGACCGGCACCTTCCGCGGCGTCGTCACCGCCGCCATCGGCCGCGACGCGGAGGGCTATGTCACCGACGTGTTCGTGCTGTCGTCCGACAACGCCCGGCTCACCGAGTCCGTCATCGCCGCCGTCAAAAAGTGGCGCTTCGCCCATCCCGCCCAGCGTCCCCTGCCCGGCCGCGAGCTCGTCCCCGTCAAGTTCTTCGTCGACGAGTCGGGCAAGGTCCGCGTGCCCGTGATCCTCGAGTGCACCGCCCCCGACCTCGGCCAGGCCGCCATCGTTGCCGTGGAGCAGTGGCGCTTCGACCCGCCGCGCATCTCCGGCCGCCCCACCATCGTCCGCGAAACCCTGAAGCTCGACTTCACCCCCGTGCCGCCGTCCCCGTGAGGCTTCGTGAGGTGGACGCCCCCGGGCGCACTTTCATTTTGCCTCGGACGGTGCGCTGTGCGCCGATCACGGGCCCATGCCGTTCCTCCTCCTCGTCTCCCTGATCTGGGCCTTTTCCTTCGCCCTCATCAAGCACCTGACGAAGGACTTCGACGGCGCCTTCGTCTCCGCCGCCCGGCTCGGGCTCGCGCTCCTCGTCTTCCTTCCCTTTCTGCGTCTCCGCGGACTCGCCCCGCGCACCGCGCTTTCCCTCGCCGGTATCGGCGCCGTGCAGTTCGGGCTGATGTACCTCGCCTACAACGAGAGCTTCCGCTTCCTCGCCAGCCATGAGGTCGCCGTCCTCACGCTCACGACCCCCATCTTCGTCACCCTCCTCGCCGACGCCTTCGACCGCACGCTCCGCGCCCGCGCCCTCTTCGCCGCGCTCCTCGCCGTCCTCGGCGGCGCCGCCATCGTCGTCCGGTCCCTGCCCACCGCCGGCACCTTTGCCGGTGTCGCCCTCGTCCAGCTCTCGAACGTCGCCTTCGCCCTCGGCCAGGTCCTCTACCGCCGCCTCCGTGCGCGGCAGCCGGACCTCCGCGACCGCGACATCTTCGGCCTGCTCTATGCGGGCGCCTTCGCGGTGACGCTGCCGGTCACGCTCGCGCGCACAAACTTCGCCGCGCTGCCCTTCACGCCCACCAACGTCGGCGTGCTCCTCTACCTCGGCCTCGCCGCCTCCTGCCTCGCCTTCTTCCTCTGGAACCTCGGCGCCACGCGCGTGACCGCCGGCACCCTCGCCGCGATGAACAACGCCAAGATCCCCCTCGCCGTCGCCGTCTCCCTCCTAGTCTTCCGCGAGTCCGCCGACCTCCCCCGCCTCGCGCTCAGCATCGCCCTGATGGCCCTCGCCGTCTGGCTCGCCGAAAGTGCGTCAAAGCCCGTGCAGAAAATCTGAACGCGGTCCTGTCGGGCCCCCCTGTAGGGCGTCTGTCTTGCAGACGCCTGGGCGCGACCACCCAAACGGCGTCCGCCAGCCGGACGCCCTACACGAGCAGCCGCGCTCACCCCTTCGTCTGGTAGGTCTTCGCGTGTCCGTTGCTCGGGATCGACACCGTGTAGCTCTTGCCGTCCGGCGCGACCGACAGCTTGATCACGTTGGCGGGGCATTTCGCCGCCTCGGCGCCCACCCGGTTGCCGTCGTTCGCGATCATCTCTTTCGGGCCGTTGTCCGCCGGCGACTTGAAACTCTCGTGCAGCTGGTAGGTCGCCTGCACCGACTTAGCCGACCGGATCGCCGCAAAGCTCCCGGCCTCGCCGCCCTTCTGCGGGCCGTTGTTCATGATCACGACCGTCGGCTCCAGGCTCTGCACCAGCGCGGGATTGTTGCTCTGGGCGAGCCCGTGGTGGTTGGTCTGATACACGTCCACCACCCCCGGCAGGTTCACCGGCGTCACGAGCTTCTCCTCGAGATTCCACGTCAGGTCGCCGCCGTCGAAGAACCGGAAGCCCCCGAACGACAGCAGAAACACCGCGCTGTTCGCATTGTCGCTCGAGTCCACCGCCTTCGCCGGCACGCTGCCCGTCAGCGGGTTCTTCACCTTCGCCTGCGCCGCCGTCGGCTCGATGAACTTCTGGTCCGCCGCCAGGCACATCAGTTCCAGCTTCGGTGCGCCCGCCCCGCCCTGTCGCAGGGGGATCGCCACGCCCGGGGCCAGCGTCGCGCGCGACGCCGCGATGTCCTTCCAGCCCTTGATCTGCATGGGAAACGACGACTGCGCGCGCCCGTCCGGATCGCCCGCCGGGATCGTGCGCTGGTGGATCGTCCCGAACGGCACCGACTGCGCCACCTCGGCCCCGCCGCCGAAATGGTCGATGTGAAAGTGCGTGAGCAGCACGTGGTCGATCTTCGTCAGCCCCGCCGCCTTCGCCGCCGCCACGATCCGCGCCGGGTCGCGCCAGCCGGGATTGCCCGTGTCCACCAGCACCGACTCGCCCGCCGGGGTGACGATCAGCGTCGAGCCGCCGCCCTCGGAGTCGATCCAGTAGAGGTCGAGCGTCTTGGTCTTCTGGTCGGCGCGGGCCGGCGCGGTCAGCAGGCCGGCGGCCAGCAATGCGGCGAGCACGGGGGAGGAGGTCGTCTTCATGGGGTGGGGTAAAAATGTATCCTAAACCCGGTTACGCCGGGCCCGGCGCCGGCGGGCTACGCCTTCGAGTAGAAGGCGTTGATCTTGTCCGCCACGTCGCGGAAGCCGATGTCCTCGCTGTAGATCGCCTTGAACTCCGCGATCGCCGCGTCGGCCTTGCCCATCAGCTCGAAGCAGGTGCCGAGCTCGTAGATCACGTCCTTTTTGGTGTCGTCCATCTGCGTCAGCTCCGCCTTGGCCGTGGAGAGCTGCGCGACCGCGAGGTCGTAGAGCGACTTCGCCTTGAAGCACCGGCCGAGGCCGACCAGCGAGGCGACGCGCACCTGCGGGCCCTTCTGGGCCTGCTGGAACTGCCCGATCGCCAGGTCCGTCTGCCCGTTCTCCAGGTACAGCCCGCCCAGCGTGTAGCGCGCCGCGTAGTCGTTCGGATAGCGCTCCACGAACCGCTTCGCCTCGGACAGCTTGAATTCCGCCAGCTCCTTGCGCGCGGCGTCCATCTTGGCCTTTGCCGCCGGATCGTTCGGCGCCACGGCCACCGCGGCCTCGGCCGCCTTCAGGTGCTTTTCGATCACCGTCGTCGCGAGTTCCGTCTCCTCCTTCTCCAGCGACGCATCCGCGCCGCCGGCCGGCTGCGCGCGCGCCTTGCGCACCCACACCAGCGTCTCCTCGAGGTTGCCCAGCTTCCGGTAGGCCTGCGCGACGCTGCGGTAGTGGTTGAGATTCGTCGGCTCCTTGGCGACGAGCGCGAGCGCCTCGTCCAGCAGCCGCTGCGTCATGTCGCCGGAGGCCATGACCTTCGCCGCCTGTTCGAGCGAGATCGCCTGCGCCTCGTCCTTGAGCTTGTCGCGGAAGGACCCCTGCCCCTCCCAGTTGCCCTTGGTCACCGTCTGCGCGATCGACGCCTTGCGCATCAGGTTCTGCGCCTCCGCGTCCATCGGCTTCAGCTTCAAAATCTCGTCGGCGATCCTCAGCGCGTCGGTCGGCTTCCCCGCCGTGAGCCAGGCCTCGCCCAGCGCGAGGAGATTGGCCCGGTTGCCCGGCTCCAGCTCCCGCACCGCATCGAGCGCAAACGCCACCGTCTCGGGCAGCCCGAGCCCGCCCGCCGCCTCGGCGAGCATCTTGAGCGCGCCAACATTGTTCGGGTCCTTCGCCAGCAGCGACTCCGCCGACTCCAGCAGCTTCGCCGGGTCCTTCTTGCCGCCGCCCGCAAACATGAACGGCGCGGTCGAGAGCCCGCCGATCGCCTTCGCCATGAAGCCGCCCTTGCTCTTCACGCCCTTGAGCTGGGCCACGCGCTGGAGCTTTCGCACCGGCAGGCAGCCCGGGACCATCTTCAGCACCTGGGCCGTGACCTCGATCGTATAGTCGAGATTGCCGCGATCGAGCGCCACCCGGGCGTTCTCAATCAGCTTTTGGTGACGAGGATCGAGGGAGGTAACAGGAACTTCAGGCATACGAAAAGTGAGCGAAGTCGCCGGGCCCTCCGCGGTCAACGCCAGACTCGATCCGGACACTGTCATCCGCCGGTGACCGCATGGTTACAAGACCTCCAGCTCCGTCCGCACCGCCGCCTCGATCCGCCCGATGCCGTCGCGCACGATCGCGTCGGTCGGCCCCTCGACCAGCAGCCGGAGCTTCGCCTCCGTGCCGGAGTAGCGCACCAGCACCCGCCCGCGCGCCCCGAGCTCCCGCTCGAGCGCGCGGACCGCCGCCTGCACCGCGGTCAGCCCGTCCAGCGGCTTCTTCTCCTTCACCTTAAGCGCGGCCGTGCGCTGCGGAAATTTCTTCAGGACCTGCCGCAGCTCCGACAGCGGCTTGCCCGTCGCCAGCATCACCTCGATCACCTTCAGCGCCGCCACCAGGCCGTCGCCCGTCGGGGACACGTCGGCACAGATGATGTGCCCGCTCGACTCGCCGCCCATCGTCGCGCCCTCGGCCTTCATCCGCTCGATCACGTAGCGGTCGCCCACCGAGGCCCGCAGCGTCCGCCCGCCGGCCGCCGCGATCGCCGCGTCGACGCCCAGGTTGCTCTGCACCGTCAGCGGCTGCGGATGCTCGCTGCCCACCCCGGCGTTGATATTGTTCCCGTCCGGCGCGTCGCCGAGCCCGATCACCTCCGCGCCGAGCCCCCGCAACACCACCGGGCTCGTCCCGCAGGTCGCGCCGTTCGCCGTGTCGAGCACCACCCGCCACCCGGCCAGCGCCCCCGCCGGCAGGATCGCCTGCGCCACGCGGATATAGTCGGCGACCGCGCCGACGGCCGTCGCGAGCCGTACGTCCGAGGCGGATACCGGATCGCCGAGGAAGCTCTCGATCGACGACTCGTCGCGGTCCGTCAGCTTCATGCCGTTCGACCCGAAAAACTTGATGCCGTTGTCCGCCGCCGGATTGTGCGACGCCGTGATGACCACGCCCAGCCGCGCGCCCGACGCGCGCACCGCCCGCGCCACGGCGGGCGTCGGCAGCATGCCGAGGGAGACCGGCTCCAGCCCCGCGGCCCGCAGGCCCCGCGCGACCGCCGCCTCGAGGCTCACGCCCGAGGCGCGCGTGTCGCGCCCCGTCAGCACCCGGACGCTGCTGCCGGCCGCACCGCGCGACCACCGCGCGGCCGCCCAGGCCAGGCGCGCCGCAAACTCCTCGTTCACGACGGGGCCGCCATAGGGGCCGCGCACGCCGTCGGTGCCGAAATAGGTTCTGGTCATGAAAGGTAGAACTCCCGCGTCGCCGCGATCTTCTGCGCCACCGCGCCGCCGAGCAGCAGCTCGCGCGCGGGCCCGATCCCGTCCCGCACCGCCGGCACCTTGCCCACGATCCACATCGCCACCGCGGCGTTCAGCACGATCGTGTCCACCAGCCCCGCTGGGCCGCGCCCGGCCAGCAGCGCCTCGACGATCGCGACGTTCGCCGGCAGGTCGCCGCCGAGGAGCTCGCTGAAAGGCGCCGTCCGCAGCCCGAAATCCTCCGCGCGCCACACGCCGTCGAGGTCGCGCAACCGGCCGTATCCACGAACCCGATTCGCCGTCGCCGTCGTCAGCTCGTCAATGCCCTTCCCCGGCGCGATCGTGCCGTGCGCCACCAGCCCGGCCTGCACGCCGAGCGCGCCGAGCGCCGTCGCGATCTTCTCGACCCACGGCTCCGCCATTACGCCGACCAGCACGTGCGCCGGCCGGCCCGGGTTGATCAGCGGCCCGAGGATGTTGAAAACCGTGCGCTGCCCCTTCGCGGCGAGCGCCTTCCGCACCGGCCCGATGTGCCGGAAGGTCGGGTGGTACGCCGGCGCGAAGAAAAAGATGTACCCGAGCTCGTCCAGCGCCCGCCGCAGCTTCTCCGGCGGCGCCTCCAGGTTCACGCCCAGGGCCGCGAGCA
>JAPLTR010000633.1:0-2920 GCA_026398065.1 Verrucomicrobiota bacterium
GGCAGACGCGGCGCCGCGCCCGCCGGGGGCGCTGCCGGTGAAACCGTTTCAGCCCTGCGTGCCCTCGGCGGCGGAATTTCCCCTCGCGACCTGGGAACGGCTGCGGCGGCGCGTGCTCGGGCGCCGCGGCGTGCGCCTGCTGCAGTACGGCCCGCCCGCCGGCGACGAACGGCTGCGCGAGCAGATCGCGCTCCACCTGCGCGACTACCGCGGCGTGCGGTGCAGGGCCGAACAGGTGATCGTGACCGCGGGTGCGCAGCAGGCCTTCAACCTGATCGGGCGGGTGTTCGCAAAACCGGGCGCGGGGGTCTGGTTCGAGGATCCCGGCTACATCGATGCGCGCCTGGCCTTCGCCAGCGCGGGACTGCGCATCGTGCCGCAGGGCATCGACGGCGAGGGACTCACGCTCCCCGCCTGGCGCGCGGGCTCGCCGGGCCTCGTTTACACCACGCCGTCGCGGCAGTTCCCGCTCGGCACGACGATGTCGCTCGCGCGGCGGATGGACTGGCTGCGGTTCGCGGCGCAGCACGGCCTGTGGCTGGTGGAGGACGACTACGACAGCGAGTTTCGCTACGAAGGCCGGCCGCTCCCGTCGTTGCAGGGCCTGCTGCCGGAGGCGCGGGTCATCTACGTGGGCACGTTCAGCAAGGCGCTCTATCCGGCGCTGCGCCTCGGCTACCTCGTCGCGCCGGCGGCGCACCTGCGCGATTTCTGGGAGGCGAAGGAGACGGCCGACGTGCACACCGCGTCCGAGCCGCAGGCGCTGCTCGCCGCGTTCATGCGCGAGGGCCACTTCTTCCGGCACCTGCGCAAGATGCGCGGGGTCTACGCGGAGCGCGCGGCGGCGCTGGCCGCGGCCGCCGCGGCGGACTGGCGCGGACTCCTCCGCCTCGAATCGGTCGGCGCGGGGCTCAACGTCGCCGGCTGGCTCGAAGGCGGGGACGCAGCGGGGTTCGGCGCCGCCGCGGAGGCGCGGGGCTTTCGCCTGCTCCCGCTCCAGCGCTATGCGATCGAGGCGAAACTCCCGCCCGGCTTCCTCCTCGGCTTCGGCGCGTATTCGCCGGCGCAGCTTCGCCGCTCCGTCCACGAGCTGGGCCAGCTCTGGTCCAAGCTGCGGCGGTAGGACGGGCGCGCGGTTTGACTTTTCCCCGTCCGATACCCCATCCCTCGTGCTGATGAAACTGCCGCGCCTACCCGTCCGGGGCTGCTTCGCGTTGCTGGGTCTGCTCGTCGCCCCGCAGGCGCCGGCCCAGCCGCCCGTGAACATCGGCTCCCGCCTGGAGCTCTTCGTCGACGACGCCCTCGTCGCCCGGCTGCAGGGCGCCGAGTTGCGGCTGCACGAACCCGTCAAGGCGCCGCGGCCGAAGTCGCCGTTGCCGGAGAGACACATGATGACGGTCATCAAGGACGGCGACCTCTACCGGGCCTGGTATCGCAGCACCGATCCGAGCTACCACGGCGAGACCTCCACCGGCCATCCGGGCGAGACGGTGCACTATGCCGAGAGCAGGGACGGCCACGAATGGACCTTCCCCCTCCTCCGGCTGCACCTGGTCGGCGGCACGCTCGAGAACAACGTCATCCTCGCCGGGCAGCCGCCCTTCCTCACCAATTTCATGCCGTTCCTCGATACGCGCCCCGGCGTGGACCCCGCGGAGCGCTACAAGGCGCTCGCCGGATATCCGGGCGCCGGCGACAAGCGCGGGCAGGCCCGGCCTGGGATGGGGCTCTTCGCCTTCGTTTCGCCGGACGGCATCCGCTGGACGAAGCGGGCGGAGGCGATCCCGTTCCGGAACGAGTGGCGCCATGCCTTCGACTCGCCCAACGTCTCGTTCTGGTCGGAGGCCGAGCAAGGTTACGTGTGCTACTTCCGCACCTGGACCGCGGAGGGCCGCCTGCGCAGCGTCAGCCGCGCCACCTCGCCGGACTTCGTCACGTGGAGCGACCCCGTCGACCTGCGGCCCAATCTCCCCGGCGAACACCTCTACACCACGATGACGCACCCGTATTTCCGGGCGCCCCATATCTACATCGCCACGCCGACGCGCTACGTGCCCGGCCGCGGCGATGCGCCGACGTCCGACGCGAAGGACGCGAACCTCACCGACGTGCTCTTCATGTCGTCGCGCGCCGGCGCGACGCACTACGACCGCCCCTTCACGGAGGCCTTCCTGCGGCCCGGGCTCGACCCGGCGCGCTGGCACAACCGGGGAAACTACGTCGCGCTCAACGTGCTGCCCACCGGCCCGGCGGAGATGTCGATCTACCACCGCAGCGGCGACCGCTACGTGCTGCGCACCGACGGCTTCATTTCCGTCCACACCGGCGCCCGGGAGGGCGAACTGCTGACCCGGCCCATCGTGTTCGCCGGCCGCGAGCTCGTGCTCAACGTCAGCACCAGCGCGGCCGGCGGCGTGCGGGCGGAGATCCGGAAGGCCGGGGGCGAACCGATCCCCGGCTTCACGCTGGCCGAGTGCACGCCCGTCTTTGGCGACGCCCTCGAGCGCCCGCTGCACTGGAAAGGCGGCGGGCTCGCCGCGCTCGCCGGCCAGCCGGTGCAGCTGCGCTTCGTGATGACGGAGTGCGACCTCTACGCCTACCGGTTCCGCTAGCGGCGCGGCGCGCGGAACGGCCGGCCCGGGCCGCCCGCGGTCGCGGCCGACGGCGTATCCATCGGTTGAATGCACCGCGCCGGCGCCGTCCGACACAAAACGCGGCGCGGGCCGTTCCGGCGGTTGACACGGGACGGACGCTGCGAACTACATGCTCGCTCGCATGAAAAACTGGCTCTGGCTTGTCGGCGGCATCTGGCTCGGCGTGGCGTCCCCGCTCCTGCGGGCGGGGGCGGAGGCGGGGGAATCCCCCGACCGCGTGCGGTTTCGCGAGCTCCGGGAGCGGGCCCTGGCGCAGGAGCGGCGCG
>JAPLTR010000633.1:2950-7521 GCA_026398065.1 Verrucomicrobiota bacterium
CAGGAGCGGCGCGGCGAGCGGAACATCCCCGCGCACCAGATCCTCTTCGAGCTCGGGTGGCTCGACAGCAGCACGCGCGACACCGCGCGGTTTCGCGCGCGGCTCGACGACCTGGCGGCGGCGCTGAAGGACCCCGCGAATCGCTCCGCCGTGGACGAGCAGTCCCCCGTGGACGGCGCGTGGGGCCGGTGGTACACCGAGCCGTTTTTCAAGCTCGACGCCTCCTACGAGCAGATCGCGGTGCTCGCGGGCGAAGGCCGTCTGCCGAAACACCCCTGCCGTTTTCTCGACCGCTACAATTCCCCCGAGCGCCTCGTCGCCCACCTCAACACCCTGCTGGTCTCCGATCTCGCCGCCGACGGCATCCGGCGCCGGCGCGAACTGAACCAGACAGTGTCCGACCTGCTCCGCCTCATCCACCGCCGCCAGCCGGCCGATTATCCGTTTCACCCGCAGCTCGACGCGGCGATGCTCGACTGGCTGATGAACACCGCGCGCGATCCGGCGACCGGCTACTGGGGCGGCTGGTACCGCCGCGACGGCCGGATCGAGAAGACCACGGACCTGAGCATCACCTTTCACATCATCAGCTACCTCGACGGCGAGGTGCCCGACTGGCCCCGGATCCTCGACACCACGCTGGCGATCAAGGACCGCGCGTACCCGACCGGCTGGCTGAGCGGCAACGCCTACCTGAATCACAACAACATGGATGTCGTGCGGATTTTCGAACTCGGCTGGCGCCACGCCTCGGAGGCGCAGAAGGCCGCCATCCGGGTCGAGTGCCGGAAGATGCTCGACTGGTGCCTGCGCGAATCGCTCCGGCCCGACGGGTCGTTTGTCGTGCTCGAGGACGACGATTCGGTCGAGACGAGCATCTATTTCGGCACGGCGTTTCTCGTGCGGATCGGCTACTTCGACCGCGCGCGGCGCTTCTGGACCGACGCCGATTTCCCGCGCGCGGCCGCCGACCGGGCGCACCTCGTCCAGTTCATCCGCACGCACCTGCACTCCGGCGGCGAAGGCGGGACCTACTACCGGAGCGCCCTCGCCGCCCTCGGCGAGCCCCTGCCTTCCCCGTGAACCCGTTTCCTCCCCGGCGCCCTCTCCCTTCCATGCGATCGTTGCTCCGCTCCGCCGGTCTGGCCGTCCTGGTCCTCGCCGCCCGTGCCCTCGCGGCCCCGGTGCCCGCCGAGGCCCCGCCCCTCCCGGTCCGGCCCGGCCACCCCCGGCTCCTGCTGACCGACGAAGCGCTGGCCGCCGCGGTGGCCGCGGCGCGGACCGACCCCCTGCGCGCCGCGCTGCACGCGCGGATCGTCGCCGCCGCCGAGGAGAATCTGGCCGAGCCGCCGGTGCGCGACCGTGCGCCCGGCGAGGACCTGCTGGAGCAGGCGCGCACCGCCGTCCGGCACATCGTGACCGGCGCGATGGCGTATCGGCTGAGCCATGACGAACGCTTCGCGGCCCGCGCCCGCCGCGATCTGCTCACGGTGGCCGCGTTTCCGGACTGGAATCCCGCGCATTTTCTCGACGTCGCGGAGATGAGTTTCGCCGTCGCCGTCGGCTACGACTGGCTCTACGCGCAGCTCTCGCCCGCCGACCGGGCCACCCTCGCCGCCGCGCTGCGGGGGAAGTCCCTCGCGTTTGCCGGCCCCGCCTATGCGCCCGGCGGTCCGACCGACCCGCAGCTCTGGTGGGCGGCCGCCCCGACCAACTGGAACCAGGTCTGCAACGCCGGCCTCCTCACCGCCGCGCTCGCGCTCGCCGACGAGGAACCGGCGCTCGTCCGCACGGTCGTGGCCGGCGCCCGCGCCTCGCTGCCACTGGCCCTCGCCGCGTACGGGCCCGACGGCGCTTTCCCCGAAGGCCCGGGCTACTGGGCCTACGGCACGACCTACACCGTGATCGCCCTCGCCTCCCTCGAGGCCGCCGTCGGCGGCGACTTCGGTCTCGGGGCGACCCCGGGCCTCGACCGCACCGCGCGCTACCGCCTGGCCGTGCAGGGTCCGACCGGCCAGGTCTTCAACTACGCCGATTCCGCCGACACGGTGCAGACCTCCCCGGCCTACGCCTGGCTCGCCGCGCGGTATCGCGACGCCGCCGCGCTGGAGCACAGCCGCACGCTGCTCGCCGCGGCCGTCAAGGGCCGCAAGATCGGCAACCGCTTCTTCGCCCTGCACGCCCTCTGGTTCCCGGCCGAGTCGCCCACGGCGGTCCCGCGCCCGCCGCTCGATTTCCATTTCCGCGGCCTCGCCGACCTCGCGCTCTTCCGCAGCGCCTGGGACGACCCGCGGGCGCTCTTCGTCGGGTTTAAGGCCGGCACCACCGCCGAGATCGTCCATCACGCCCACCTCGACCTCGGCTCCTTCGTGCTCGACGCGGACGGCCAGCGCTGGGCCGTGGACCTCGGCCCCGACACCTACAGCCTCCCCGGCTATTTCGACCCGACCAGCCCGCGCTGGGCCTACCTGCGCAACAACAACCACGGCCACAACACCCCGACCCCGGGTCGCGCGCTCCAGCGCCGCGAGGCCGCCGCACCCCTCACGGCGTTCGGCTCGGCGCCGGACCGCGCCTTTGCCGTCGCCGACCTCGCGCCGGTGTATCCAGAGGAGGCGCACACGTTGCGCCGCGGCGTCGCCCTGCTCGACCGGGCGCGCGTGCTGGTGCAGGACGAATTCCAACCGGCCCGGGCCGGCACGCCGCTGCACTGGCAGATGCTGACCGGGGCGAAAATCGCCCTCTCCGCCGACGGGCGCACCGCCACCCTCACGCAGGCCGACCGCACCCTCCGTGTCGAGGTGCTCGCCCCGGCCGGCGTGCGCTTCGACGCGGGCCCGGTCCTGCCGGCGAACGCCAGGGAGAATCAAAATCCCGGCATCGCCGCCCTCCGGCTCGAGGTGACGCCGACCTCCGCCGCCGCGCTCACGCGGGTCGCCGTCCTCCTGACGCCGGTCGGCGACCGCTGGCCGGTGAGGCCCGCCCCGGAGCTCACGCCGCTCGACGGCTGGCGTTGACACCGCGCCGCCTTCGTCAGCCCCGGTCTCAGGCCGTCGCCCGACGGACGCCCGCGCCGGCCTCGGGCCGTTTCGCCGCGCCGGGAGCGCGCACCGTCGTGCCCTCGATCCACGTGCCCTCGATCAGGAGCCGTTGCGGGTTGGCCGGCACGCCGCGCTCGTTGCGATAAATCATCCCCGCGAGAAAATCGACCGCGGCCGCCCCGGTCTCGTTGGCATTCTCGTCCACCCCCGAGAGCTCGCCGCCCGGATGGGGAAACGTGATGCACGCCACGCCCACGTCCCGCGGCACCTGACACCCGAGCCGGCGCAAGGCGGCGAGCCCCTCGATGCTCTTGGTCACGATCGCATCCGGCCGGCAGGCGCGAAACCACTCGGCGAAGCGCGACTCGTCCCAGCGCGGCGGCGTGAAGGGCGGCAGGCGCCGCCGGGCGGGCACCGCCTGCTGCATCGCGAGGTAGCCGGCGGTCCAGTTGAGATCGGCGCGCTCGTCGTGGATGTCGAGGACGACGAGCCCGATGCGCTGGTAGCCCAGTTCGACCAGCCGCCGCATGGCCAGCTTCATCGCGCGATACTGGTGCGGGCAGACCACGTGGAGCGCCGGGCTCGCGAGCGAGTAGCCGATCGAAACCGAGGAGAACTGGGGCCAGTCCAGCTCGAGGGCGCCGCCCGGCACCGGCTGCGGCGCGACCAGCAGGCCCGCGACATTCCGCGCCCGCAGGATCTGGCTGGCCCGCGCCCCGGTCATCCCCGCCTCGCGCAGCCAGAAGATCTCCAGCTTGTAGCCGAGCGCCGAGGCCCGCGCCTCCGCGCCCAGGTAAAACTGATGGAAGACCTCGGGCTTGCGCCAGCCGTGGCGGGTGGGGAAATTCGTGATCCACGCCAGCGTCGAGCGAAACGACACCTCGCGCCGCCCGGTGCGATAGTGGGCCAGGGCCGCCAGCGCCGGGTCCGCGACGTAGCCCAGCTTCCGCGCCGCCGCCCGCACCCGGTCGCGGGTGGCCTGCGGCAGGCGCGGATGGTTGCGCAGGGCCAGCGACACCGTGCTGAAGTGGCAGCCAGCGGCGGACGCGACATCGCGCAAAGTGACTCGGCGGACGAACTCGGGCATCGGCGGCCGGCAGGAGTGCGCCCCCGCCGCCCCCGACGCAACCGCTATTTTCACGCTCGCGCCGGCGCGCGCCGCGGTTTTGTTCAACAGCTTGACTGCATGATCCGTTTACCTGTGCGGCCCCGGCATGGAGTCTGCGGTGCAGTGACCTGAGGACCGCCCACCATCACCCTTCTGTGAACCTATGAACGTCTCCCTTCGCGTCGAATCCCCCCGCCCCGCCCTCGACCACCGGACGGTGGCCTCGAAGCTCCTCCCCCTGCTCGCCCGCGCCGCGCGCTGCTGCGTCGCCTTCGCCGCGTGCGTGGTCGCGCTACACCTCTCCGCCCAGACCACCGGCAGCCTCCGCGGCGTCATCACCGATGCCAACGCCGGCACCCCGGTCGCCAACGCCCTCGTCCGCGTCGAAGGCACCGGCCTCGAGACCACGACGGACAACACCG
>JAPLTR010000758.1 GCA_026398065.1 Verrucomicrobiota bacterium
TGCCCTAGTTGCCTGACGGCTTCATAGGTGGCGACTCCGGCGGCGGTACTAAGGTTCAGCGAGCGCAAATCAGGGTTCGCCTGTGGGATCGTCACTCGCTGAGTCACACCGATCTCGTCATGCAGCCAAGCCGGCGCGCCCGAGCCTTCGTTGCCGAAGACCAGCCCGTCCTCGTCCGCATAAGCTACATCCCAGAAACTCTGCTGCGTCTTCGTCGTAAATAACCACAACCGTCTCGGGGCGAGCGGGCTCGCCCGAAAGGCCCCCCAGTCCGCATGCTCGTGCACATCCAGCCATTTCCAGTAGTCCATGCCGGCGCGGCGCAGGTTGCGGTCGTTGATCACAAAGCCGAGCGGATGAATGAGGTGCAGCCGCGAGCGAGTGAGCGCGCACATGCGGCCCACATTGCCCGTGTTGGGAGCGATCTCGGGTTGGAACAGCACGACGTGCAACATACCGTGCATCGTCATCACGCCCCGCCCCGAATCAAGTAGTACACGCTCGCGCATTGCATTTCGCCGTCCCGACGGTCAGCGTCCCGACCGCCGACACCGTGAACTCCGTCCCGCTCAGAGCCATTGTCCTCGTCGACGACGAGCGATCCTATACGGATCTGCTGACCCAGATGCTTTCGGACAACCTGGCCTGCCCGGTCCACGCCTTCGCCCGCCCGATGGAGGCCCTCAAGGCGCTGCCCCGGCTCAATCCCGGGGTCATTGTCACCGACTACTACATGCCGCAGCTCAACGGCCTTGAGTTCATCCGCCAGGCGTCCCTCGTCGTGCCCGACACCCACTTCGTGGTCATCACCGGCCACAACCTTTCGTCGGAGGAGGATGCGATGGCGCGCATCCCCGCGCTGAAGGGCTTCCTCGAAAAACCCTTTGGCTGGCGCAAACTGGCCGACGAGATCCTCCGCGTCTGGCCGAGCCATTGCCCCGTGCCGACGCACCGCGCCGACGCTCCGTCGCTCTAGCGCGCCGCCGCTGGCGGGAGCGGTTCCACCTGCAGCCCGTCGTTGTCCGCCGCGAGCGCCCGCGCTTCGGCGGCGACGCCCGTCCGCTGAAACGCCCCGCGCATCGCCGCCGCCACCGCGCCGGCCTGCGCCTGCCACGCGACGCAGAGCACGCTCGATCCGCTGCCGCTCAGCCAGCCCGTCAGCGCCCCGGCGCCCACGCCGGCCGCGATCGCCTCCCGCGCCCCCGGGATCTTCGGCAGCCGGTACGGCTCGTGTAGAAAATCGCCGGCCGCGTGCCGGAGTTTTTCAAACTGGCCCGTGACCAGCGCCGCCGTCAGGTAGGCCGCGCTGTTCACGCTCCGCGCCGCATCGAAAAACGGCAGCGTCCGTGGGAGGGCCCCGCGCGACTCCTTCGTGAGCAGCTCCACGGCCGGCGAGACCACGACGAACGCCACCGTGGACGGCACGGCGAAGCGGATCGTATCCAGATAAGCACCACTCGCCGGGTCGCAGCGCGAGACCGTGAAGCCGCCGAGCACGCTCGGGCTCACGTTGTCCGGGTTGCCCTCGATCGCCGTGGCCAGCGCCGCCAGCCGCGCCCGCGGCACTCCGGTGCCGTGCAGCGCATCGAGCCCCGCCAGCACGCCGGTGATGATCGTCGCGCTGGAGCCGAGCCCCCGCGCCGGCGGCACGTCGCCTGCGATGTGATAGCGCCACGCCCGGGCCGCGCCCGTCGCGGACACCTCGCGAAAAAACGCCGCAGCCGTCTTCTCCACCAGGTCCTGCGCACGCCGGTCGTTTTCGGTCTCCGGCTCGATCGCGCCCGAGCCCTCTCCCGGGCACCGCGTCAGCGTGATCCGGTTGTACACCGTCAGCGCGAGCCCCAGCGTGTCGAAACCGGCCCCGCAGTTCGAGGTGCTGCCGGGCACGCGGACCGTGACAGTGTCACGTGCCGCGCTCATCAGCGGCGGGATTTGAGCGCCTGATCCAAATCATGCTGCTCCGCACGTTTCTTGAGGTCGTCGCGCTTGTCGAAGTTCTTTTTACCGGTGCAGAGCGCCACCTCGACCTTGACCAGTGCCTCCTTGAAATACATGCGCAGCGGCACCAGCGCACGGCCGCCCGCCTCGAGCGCGTGCTGGATCTTGTCGATGTGCCGGCGGTGCAGCAGCAGCTTGCGGATGCGCTTGGAGTCGTGGTTGTGGATGTTGCCAAACGCGTACTGCTCGATGTGCGCCCCGTGCATCCAGAGCTCGCCCTTTTCAATCTTGCCAACGGCGTCCGTGATCTGCGCCTTCCCCGCCCGGACCGACTTCACCTCGGTGCCGCGGAGCTGGACGCCCGCCTCGAAGCGCTCGTCCACGAAATAGTCTCGCAACGCTTTCGAGTTGCGGATCTCGCTGTGGCGCGGGGTGTCTTTTTTCTTCGCGGCCATGGTTGGNNNGGTTGGAGGGTGAAAAGGGAAAAGGAAAACTACGCCAAAAAAAAGGCGGACCCGACAATCGCCGGATCCGCCCAAAGTTGCAATCGCGCCGTGGACTTAGGCCAGCTCGTGGCTGATCTTGCCTTCGATCACCTCGCGGAGGGCGGTGTCCTCGGGCGTCAGCTTTTCCAGCGATTCGACGAGCGGGCGGTTGCCGCGCTTGAGCTGTTTGACGCGACGGGAAATCACGTTGATCAGAATGTTCGGATCGGGAATCGTCTTGAGGGCGTCTTTGATGTAATCGTCTCTCATGTCAGGAGGATGGCTGCGTTGGAAAACCGTCTAGGACACAGACCGCCGCTGTGTCCGTCAAGGGTGAATTCCCGGCTTGCCCCCGCCCGCCTCTCCTCCGAAACCTGCCCCCATGTGGATCGCCTGGACCACCGTGGCCAACCGCGCCGACGCCGACCGCCTCGCCGCGGACGCCGTCGCCCGCGGCCTCGCCGTCTGTGTGCAGATCGACGGCCCGGTGGTGTCCCACTACCGTTGGGAGGGCCGGGCCGAACGCGCCGAGGAGTTCCGCCTCGCCTTCAAGTGCCTGCCCGAGCGGCTCGCGGCCCTCGAGGCTGAGATCCTTGCCACCCATCCCTACGAGACCCCGGAATGGCTGGTCATCCGGGCCGAACACGTGGGAGAAAAATACTTGTCATGGGCGCGGGGGAACTCCACGTTCTAACCCTTTAACTCGTCTCAACCCTCCCTTTTAACACCATGTCTCAGCACAAAAGCCTCCAAGGCTCCTCCGGTCTCGTCGTCAAACGCAACGTCCTGAAGCGCTTCGAGCGCGTCGACCTGCTCAAGAAGCGCGGTCAGTGGAAGGCCGGCGACCGCGTCCAGGGTCTCCGCAAGACCAAGCCCGACGTCTGAGCCGTCGCTCGTCCCTTTCCGGCAGGCAGTTTTCCGCTGCCTGCCTTTTTTGTTTTTAGCCACCGCGTCCTTTCGCTTTTCCTCCTCCCGCCACACCATGATCGACCTCGCGAAGAAGCTCATCGACTTCATCCTCCATATCGACACCCACCTCGCCGAGATCATCCGCGACTACGGGACGATGACGTATGCGATCCTCTTCCTGATCATCTTTGCGGAGACGGGCTTGGTCGTGACCCCCTTCCTGCCCGGCGACTCCCTGCTGTTCGCCGCCGGCGCGTTTTGCGCCAAGCCGGAAACCGGCCTCAACGTCCACCTGATGGCGTTTCTCCTCTTTGTCGCCGCCGTCATCGGCGACACGCTCAACTACTGGATCGGCGCCAAGCTCGGTCCCGCCGTGTTCAAGCGCGAGGACTCGTTCTTTTTCCGCAAAAAGCACCTTGAGCGCGCCCACGCCTTCTTCGAAAAATACGGCGGCCGCGCGATCATCCTCGCCCGTTTTGTTCCCATCGTGCGCACGTTCGTCCCCTTCGTCGCGGGCGTCGGCCAGATGACCTACAAAAAGTTCATCACGTACAATCTCGTCGGCGGCTTCATCTGGATCTACTTTTTCACCTACGCCGGTTTTGCCTTCGGCAACCAGCCGTTCGTGCAGAAAAACTTTAAGCTCGTCATCCTCGTGATCATCTTTCTCTCCGTGCTCCCGATGGTGATCGAGGGCTGGCGCGCGTGGCGGGAAAACAAGAAGCCGGTGGCCAGCTGACCGGGCCCCGCCCGTCTTTGCGCTCGACAGCGCGGGGGGAGCGCGCGAATTCTTCGGACCTGTTCCGCGAGTGTAGCACAATGGATAGTGTAGTGGCCTCCGAAGCCATTGATCCGGGTTCGACTCCCGGCACTCGCACCAGGTTTCCGAGCCGAGGGGCTGATGTGGACCTGCCGCATCAGCGGTTGAGCTCCTCCACTGAGCCAGACCTCACCGCCAGCCGAAGCCCCGCCATGCGAAAAGCGGAAAATCGTGCGTCAGGCGAAGTCCAAGGGCGGCACGTCCGGCGGTCGGCGCGATCCCGCGGGTGCTGTCGCTGCCTGTTTCAACCGGCCCGGCCGAAGGCGAAAGGAAACGGCCGCCGGCCTGGATTGGCCTGCCGCCACCCTGTGTATCCGGGCTCCAGATACTCTCTTTCCGCCGGCCTGCCCTGCCCCCGGCAACCAGCCAGACGCCGCCAACAGAGGAGCCCGGCCGGCCGGGACGCGTGCGGCCCGCAGGCGTGAAATCCGTCGGAGGGCGGCCAGCCTCTCGCCCAGTCCGACCGCCGTCGCCTCGACACGGTCCCCAGAAAACTTCCTTCGCCACCGGCGGCATTTTGGTCTGCGCCAAATCCTACCCTCCGGCGGGCCAGTACCTAAGCAGGCGTCAGCCAACCGGCTGCGCAATACTACGCAGAGGCCATGTGCGTTTCCCGCAGCACGGAGTGCTTGAGCTGTGGCCTTACAATCCCTCTTGTCGTCGCAGCCCGATGATCCAGCAAAACTCCGTTCCCCCTCATGACGGCTCGTCCCGTACCCGGTCCGCAGGCTGTACGACAGGAGCCAATCAGGTTACATTGGATGCAATGACCGCAATTCAGTTGCTACATAAAATTCGCTCGTGCAACACCGAGGCTAATATGACGGCAAAATCTCTGCTATTCGGTCCGGGTGCGCGCTAAGCTGCCAAGCCCTCAATTCGCCCCTGCCTTGAACTCGTCCCACTCCTCCATCAATCCCTTGCCCCGCTGGAAGCGGGCCATTGATTTGGGGTGCTGCGCGATCGCCTTCCCGGCCTTCGTAGTGCTGACGCTGTTTGTCACGGTGCTGATGCGCATGACCTCCCCGGGGACGATTTTCTTCCGTCAGGAGCGCGTCGGCCTCGGCGGCCGGCGTTTTAAGATTTTCAAGTTCCGCACGATGCATGTGGGCGCCGACACCAAGGGCCACCAAAAACATTTCGCCGAGTTGATCCAAAGCAACTCCCCCATGCAGAAACTCGACGCCAAGCGGGACTGCCGCCTGATCCCCGGTGGCTGGCTGCTTCGCTCGACCGGGCTCGACGAACTGCCCCAAATCGTGAACATCTGGCGGGGTGAGATGAGCGTGGTCGGCCCCCGACCCTGCATCCCCTACGAATACGAACAGTATACCGTCGCCCAGCGCGAGCGCTGCGACAGCCTCCCCGGCCTGACCGGCCTGTGGCAGGTCTCCGGGAAGAATCGCACTACCTTCGAGGAGATGATCCGCCTCGACCGGAAATACAAGGAGACCAAGAGTTTTTGGCTCGATCTGCGCATCATCCTGATGACTGTCCCCGCCCTGTGTATTCAGCTGGCCGACGTGTCGAAGGCCCGGCGCAACGTGGCTCCTGCCAACCGCGTCCCGCCGCTTGACCCGGCGCCGTCAGAGACCGCCGGGAAGAAAGATGGCGCGGTGGTCGCCCGGAGCTTGCGCACCTCCAGCTAGGCCGGGCGAGGGATCGGAGATCCGACGCCGACCAAGCGCCTTTGCGGTGATTCACGTCACCACATCCGGCTGTACCTCGCGTCGATTTCATAAGAATGAACATTCAACGTCCTTGACAGCCGGGAACGGAGTGGTTGGGTATCGGGCAGCGTAACCCCAACGTAACAGGCTAGCTAACGGTCCACCATCCCCCCATCAGATGATTCTCGCGACTCTTCTCTACTTTTCCGTCAGCTGGATCGTTTTCTCCGGTGCTCTTCAGGTCAGAGATGGCTACGAGACGGAGATGGGCTTCTACTACTCCTGAATTCAGTTTAAAGGTAGGAGTCGGCGACGGATGTCCCCGCCGCACTTCGCCGGGGAGTAGCTCTACCTAAGTACGGAATACTTCGAGCGTCGCGAGGACGACCGCGCCAAAACTGTCGGCGGCACGCCCTCCCACCCGAACGCCCTTGGGGAATCGTCCGGAGCCGATGGCTTGTGCGGCAGCCGGTGTCCGAAGCTGCCCCGCCATCCGCGGGACGTTTGAAGAAGAGAAGTGAACCACCTCATGTCCGGAAGCGGAATGTATCCACCGATCCGATGCACGGTTCGCCAAACCAGGACCTGGCAGTCCAATGGGTCCCCAGGCCGACGATCGGCCCATCGCTCCTCGCCACCTGCGCTCCTGCACCCGGCCCGACCAAACGACAATTTTTGCGCCAGATTGGTTAATCCACGCGCAGACGCCGGCGGCGTTTTCGGGCACCCTGAGGCAGTGTCCCGAGTTCGGTCGCACGGCCGGACTCAGCCGCCAAAATCCCGATCCCCACGCTGGCCCCCCGGTCTCCCTTTCTCCCAACCCTGACCGGCATATCCCATGAAACGACCCCGGCTCACGACGGCCCTCGCCCTCCTTTCCTTCATCGCGTTTGCGCGGGCCGCGGATGCGGGCCCCAATGCCTTCGAGTCCGCCGCACCACCGGTCGTGGCTGGCCAGATCGACCAGCAGGTTTTCAAACAGCTCTCGCGTCTGGGCATCCATCCCGCCCTGTGTTCCGACGGGGTGTTCGTCAGGCGGGCCTACCTCGACGTGATCGGCACGCTGCCAACGGCCAGGGAGGCCCGGGACTTTATCCTGGACCCCGATACCAAGAACAAACGCCGGCTCCTGATCGACCGCCTGTTGGAACGCGAGGAGTACGCCGACTATTGGGCGATGAAGTGGAGCGATGTGCTGCGCATCAAGGCCGAGTTCCCCGTCAACCTTTGGCCCAACGCCGCGCAAGCGTATCATCACTGGGTCCGTGAGTCTGTCGCGGCTAACAAACCCTACGACCAATTTGCCCGGGAACTGCTCACGTCCAGCGGGAGCAACTTCCGCGTCGGGCCGGCCAACTTCTACCGCGCGATCCAGAACCGAAAGCCCGAAGGCATCGCCTCCTCGGTCGCGCTGACCCTGATGGGCGCGCGCGCCGAGTCCTGGCCGGCCGAACGCCTCGCCAATCTGGCGGTGTTTTTCTCCCAGGTCGGCTACAAGCCCACCGGGGAGTGGAAGGAGGAGCATGTCTTCTGGGATCCCCTCGGCACCAGCACCGCCGCCGGCAACACCGCGCCCGGCCGAGCCTCAGTCACGGCGATTGGCAACACTCCCGCCACCCCTGCGCCCGCCACCTCCACCACTCCCGCCTGCGGCCTGCCCGCCAAAGCCATCTTTCCCGACGGCACCAGTATTGCCCTGTCGCCGGATCGCGACCCGCGCGAGGTTTTCGCCGACTGGCTGATCACGCCGAAAAACCCCTGGTTCGCCCGCGCCATCGTGAATCGCGTCTGGGCGTGGCTGCTCGCTCGCGGCATCATCCACGAGCCCGACGATATCCGGCCGGACAATCCGCCGAGCAATCCGGCCCTGCTCTCCTATCTCGAATCGGAGTTCGTCGCCAGCGGCTACGACCTCAAGCACCTCTATCGCCTCATCCTCAGCTCCGAGACGTACCAGTTGTCCGCGATGCCCCGGTATCGGACACCCGAGGCCGAGGCCAATTTCGCGAGCTACCCGTTGCGGCGCCTCGACGCCGAAGTGCTCATCGATGCCATCAACAAGGTGACCGGCGCATCCGACCTCTACACCAGTCCGATCCCCGAGCCGTTCACCTACATCCCGGAGGGCAAGCCCTCCATCACGATCGCGGACGGCAGCATCACGAGCCCGTTTCTCGCCCTGTTCGGACGCTCGGCGCGCGCCACCGGTCTGGCCGAGGAACGCGACAACAAGCCCATCCCCGCCCAGTGGCTCCATCTGCTGAATTCGAGCCACATCCAACGCAAACTGGAACAGGGAACCGCCCTGAAGGCCGTCCTCGATTCGGGCCGCAGTCAGGGCGCGATCATCGAGGAACTTTACCTGACGATCCTGTCCCGTTTCCCCACCCCGGCTGAGCTCAAAAACGCCCTCGCCTACGGCCAGGTCCAGCCGGTGCGCTCCGCTCCCGCCGCCACCGCCGGAAAACCGGCCGCCGCGCCCGCGAAGCCGGTCGTCGTCAAACGCCGCGAAGACTGGATCGACCTCGTGTGGGCGCTGCTGAACAGCTCCGAATTTCTCTACCACCACTAGCGCCCATCCCAGGAAGGCCATCCCATGAGCATCCATTCCCGCCCCCCGACCAACGCCGGCCCTCTGGGCCTGAGCCTCAGTCTGCCGATGACCCGCCGCGATGCCCTGCGCGTCGGCATGTTCAGCACAGCCGGACTGCTGTTCGCCGATGGGCACGTGATGGGCTCGACCACGCCTCCACCGGCGCTGCCGGGCATGCCCCCTCCGCCAATCAAGGCAAAGGCCAAGTCCGTGATCCAGATTTTCCTCTGGGGCGGCATGTCGCACATCGACACCTGGGATCCGAAGCCCGACGCCGGCTACGACTACTACGGTGCCCTGAAGACTCCGATCCCGACGAATGTCGCCGGCATCCAGA